>JASGDR010000378.1:0-3268 GCA_047607095.1 Caulobacter sp. | reverse complement strand
GCCAGATCGCGGGTGATGCCGCGATCGATCAAGCCTTCGTCGAGGTGCTTGTAGGCGATCGACTTGGCCAGGGTCGGCCAGTCGGGGTGGCCGTCGACCCAGGCGCGGATACGGTCGGCCATCTTGGTCTGAAGCAGGTAGAGGTGCTTGGTGTCGCGCACCTCGAGGTTCCGCGAGCCCGAGATCACCGAGTACGGGTCCTTCAGGTCGGTCGGGTCCAGCAGGTTGCCGCAGTTGTCGCACTGGTCGCCGCGGGCCTTTTCGAACCCGCAGTGCGGGCAGGTGCCCTCGATGTAGCGGTCGGGCAGGAAGCGGCGATCGTCGATCGAGTAGACCATCTGGTCGACCCGCTCCTCGATCAGCCCCCGGGCTTCCAGCACCTCGGCGAAGTGCTGGGTCAGGCGATGGTTCTGCGGCGAGGACGAGCGGCCGAAGTGGTCCCACGACAGGCCGAAGGCGCGGCCCACGTCGTGCTGCAGCACGTGCTGCTCCTCGCAATAGGTCGCCACGTCCTGGCCGGCGGCGGCCGCCGCGAGCTCGGCGGGAGTCCCGTGCTCGTCGGTGGCGCAGATGTAGAGGGTGTCGTGGCCGCGGGCCCGCTGGAAGCGCGCATAGACGTCGGCCGGCAGCATCGAGCCCGCCAGGTTCCCCAGGTGCTTGATGCCGTTGATGTACGGCAGGGCCGAGGTGATCAGGATGCGGGCCATGGGGCGGAGCGTCTTTCCGGGGACGAGCAACGAACAGGAAGCGTCCGCATATAGAAGCCCCCGCGCCGAAGGGAAAGCGTCGCGGCGCTAGCGCGGAGAAGCGACGGGCGCCGCGTCCATCCGATAGCCCGCGCCCGCCGGGGTGTAGGTGAAGACCACCCCGCCGATCCCCGCCTGAGCCGGCTCCGACGCGTCCGAGAAGATCTGGAACCGCCTGGCGGCCGCCTCGGCGTCGGAAACGAGGTGCGGCGGGGCGACGGCGACCACGAAGTCGCGGATCGGCGAGCCCTTCTCGGCCGAGGCCGGCCGCTCGTCGGCGACGAGGGTATAGGCGATCGCCTCGCCGTTCGCCGCGTCGCGGGCGGTCAGCACGATCCCCCGCCCCGCCGTCGCGGTCCAGACGCCCGGGCCGGCGCCCGACCATTCGGCCTTGGGCCCGAAGACGCCGCCGGGAACCATGCGATTGAGCAGGGTGGCCTTGGCCGGCAGGCCGTTGGCCTGCCAGATCGCCAGCTTCGAGGCGTCCTTGACGCCGTTGGGCAGGCACGCCGCCAGGGAACAAAGCCCCAGGGCCAGCACCATCGAAACCGCCGTCCGTCGCCGCATGCCGCTGTCTCCCCGCTGGCTGCGCCTTCAATGGCCCAGGACCGGCGGCCGTTCCGCCGCCGGTCGGGATCGATCGCCCATCCATATCGTTTGACAGAAATTATTTTCTGTAGAATCGATAGGTCGTCCGAAGCCCAAGGGAGGTTTCCGTGTCCATCGTCGTTTCGCGGCGGCCCCCCCCGGCCCCGCCGCCGCCGCCCTCGGCCAGTCACCGGCGGCTGCGGCTGGGCAGCCGCGCTCTCGCCTGGCTGCTGACCGCCCTGCTGGCGGTCACGGGTCTCGTCGCCGGGGTGCTGATCCTGGCGGTGCTGGCCTATCCCGGCGACAACTTCCGCATCGGCCCGACGGCGGCCTGGATCGGCCGGGGCCCGCCGGATTCGGTGGCCTTCGCCTCGCTGTCCTGGCCGCACCGCGCCGCCTACGCCCTGGTCGGGGCGGTGCGCATCGCGCCGGTGCTGGCGATCCTGGCCCACCTGCGGGCGCTCTTTCTGCTCTATGCCGGCGGCGAGGTGTTCGGCGCGGCCAACGCCCGCCATATCGGCCACGTCGGCGCCTGGCTGTGCGCCTACGCCGTCTCGCCGTTCCTCTGCCACCTCTTCCTGTCGGCGACCGGCTGGGAGATCGACAGGAACTGGTTCCACCTCTCGAGCATCCAGGGCCTGATCCTGGGCCTGCTGGTCTTCGTCGTCGCCCAGGTGATGCAGGTCGGCCGCGAGATCGAGGAAGACCGGGACGCGTTCGTCTGATGCCGATCCTTCTCCGCCTCGACGTCATGCTGGCCCGCCGCAAGGTGCGCTCCAACGTGCTCGCCCGCGCCGTCGGCATCACCGACGCCAATCTTTCGCTGCTCAAGTCGGGCAAGGTGAAGGGCCTGCGCCTCTCCACCCTCGACGCCATCTGCCGCTATCTCGACTGCCAGCCGGGCGACATCCTCGAATACCTGCCCGACGACGGCGTCGAGGAGATCCGCGACGCGGGCTGAGCCCGCCTTCCCTCTCACCTTCGGAGACGAAAGATGCGCCTTCTTTCCACGCCCGCCCGGGCGATCGCGGCCGCATGCCTGCTGCTCGCCGCGCCGGCCGCCGCCCAGCCGCCGCCGCCGACGACGACGACGACGGCCGAGACCTTCGTCGAGGTGAACGGCGCACGACTGGCCTACGAGACCTGCGGCCAGGGCGAGACGACCCTGGTGCTGCTGCACGACGGCATCCTGCACAAGGCCGCCTTCGACGCGGCCTGGCCGGCGCTGTGCGCGCGCTACAGGGTCGTGCGCTACGACAGGCGGGGCTACGGCGCCTCGACCCCGGCGACCGCGCCCTATCAGACGGTGAAGGACCTGGAGGGGCTGCTCGCCGCCTTGAAGATCGAGCGTCCTGTGCTGGTGGGATCCTCGGCCGGCGGCGGCCTGGCCGTCGACTACGCCCTGGCCCATCCTGACGGCGTCTCGCGCCTCGTCCTGGTCGGCCCCTTCGTGGCGGGGTTCAAGCCTTCCGCCGGCTTCATCGCGCGAGGGCTGAAGCTGATGGCGCTGTTCAAGCTGGGCGACATCGAGGGCGCCGCGCGCGACCCCTATATCCTGACCAGGAGCGCCGACGCTCCGCGCCAATGGGTGGTCGATCAGCTGAAGGCCCATCCGGGCAATGTCGGCGCCGGCCAGAAGGAGCGCTTCGCCGTCGACGCCCGGCCGCGCCTGAGCGAGATCAGGGTTCCGACCCTGATCCTGATCGGCGAGGTCGACATCGGCGACGTGCAGGACCAGGCCAAGGCCCTGGAAACCGCCCTGCCCGACGCGCGACGCGTCGTGGTCCCGGACAGCGGCCACTTCCTCTATCTCGAACGCCCGGAGGCGTTCGTGCGGGCCATCGAGGGGGTCGTTCCCGATCGATGACCCGCCGAAGTCAACGCCCCCGGCTCCCGAGGGGATCATGAGGAGCCAGGGGCGACGGCGGCCTCAG
>JASGDR010000377.1:0-3739 GCA_047607095.1 Caulobacter sp. | reverse complement strand
GTTGGCCAGGCCGCCTTCGGCCATCATCCGCGCCACCGGCTCCGAAACCGCGCCGTGGTCGGCGATCAGGTCGCCGGGCACGCCGACCATCTCGCTCTTGGCGCGGTTGGTGTAGGTGACGAAGCCGCGCTCGAAGACGTCCGACGCCCCCGAGATCGCGCAGATCGCGCCCGCCACCAGCCCGCCGGTGCAGCTTTCGACCGCCGTCAGGCGCAGCTTCTTTTCTCGCGCCTCGTCGATCAGCAGCCGGGCCAGGGTTTCGATCTCGATGGGAAACATGCCGCGACTCCTTCGGGGCGTAGTCTAGAGCGGCGTTTCGACCGTCGCCACGGCCTGGGCGGCCAGCCCTTCGCCGCGGCCGGTGAAGCCCATCTTCTCGGTCGTGGTCGCCTTCACGCTGATGCGGTCGAGCGGCAGGTCGAGGATCTGGCCCAGGCGCGTCCGCATGGCCTCGCGGTGCGGCTTGATCTTCGGGCGCTCGCAGATCAGCGTCACGTCCACATTGACCAGCCGGCCGCCGCGCTTACGCACCAGATCGACGGCGTGGATCAGGAACTTGTCCGAAGCCGCGCCCTTCCATTGCGGATCGGTGGGTGGGAAATGGTCGCCGATGTCGCCGTCCCCGATCGCGCCGAGGATGGCGTCGGTCAGGGCGTGCAGGCCCGCATCCGCGTCGGAATGGCCGATCAGGGTCTCGTCGTGGGCGATCTCGACGCCGCACAGCCACACCGACTCGCCCGGGCCCCAGCGGTGGGCGTCGAAACCCTGGCCGATGCGGGTGATGCGGGCGCCGCCCGCCAGCCGTTCGGCCATGGCGAAGTCCTCCGGATAGGTCAGTTTGGTCAGCAGCGGGTCGCCGGCCGAAATGGCGACCTTGCCGCCGTCGGCCTCGACCACCTGGGCGTCGTCGGTCGGTTCGGCCGGGCCGCTCCAGGCGGCGTAGGCGGCCAGCAGGCGGTCGCGGCGGAAGGCCTGCGGGGTCTGGGCCCGCCAGAGGCCGTCGCGCGACGTCGTCACGGCGCCCGCTTCGCCGCCGCGCTTGAGCGTGTCGGCCACCGGCAGGGCGGGAACCACGCCGTCGGCGCCTTCCAGGGCGGCCAGCACGCCGTCGACGACGGCCTTGGTCAGGAAAGGGCGGGCGGCGTCGTGCACCAGCACCGGCTCGTCCGCCGGGCGATGGGCGAGGGCGGCCAAGCCCGATCGGACCGACAGCGCCCGCGTGGCCCCGCCTGCGGCGAAGCGCCACCCCTGCAGGTCGGCCAAGGTTTCGCCCAGCATTTCCTCCATGCTGGGATCGGTCACAATTGCGAGATCGGCGGCGCCGGCGGCGAGCAAGGCCTCGACCGACCAGCGCAGCACCGGCTTGCCCGCCAGGTCCCGCCACTGCTTGGCCTGGCCGGGTCCGGCACGGGTTCCGCTGCCTGCGGCGACGACGACGGCTGAGAAGGTCATGGCCCGTGTCTAACGTTGTCGTCGCGCATGTCCAGCCAACGGAGGGCTTTACTGCGCTGCACAATGTGCCTAAAAACACAGCGGTGGGGATGATCATAAAATGAGCAAGCAGCTCGCAGTCGGCGCCGTCACGGTGCCCGGGCGGGTCTGGATCGCGCCTATGACAGGCGTTTCCGACCTCCCGTTCAGAGAAACGGCCACGCGTCTCGGCGCATCATACGTGGCCACCGAAATGGTCGCCTGCGCGGAATTCGCGAAGGGCCGGCCCGACGTCGTCCGCCGCGCGGCCGTCGGCGAAGGCCTGCCGCTGATGGTCGTACAGCTTGTCGGCCGCGATCCGGAGCACATGGCGCACGGCGCCCGCCTGGCGGCCGAAGCCGGAGCCGAGATCATCGATCTGAACTTCGGCTGCCCCGCCAAGGAAGTCACCGCCGGCGCGGCTTCCGGCTCGGCCCTGATGCGCGAGCCCGACCTCGCCGAGGCCCTGGTCGCCGCCGCCGTCGAAGCGGTCGACGTGCCCGTCACCGTCAAGATGCGCCTGGGCTGGGACGACGCCAGCCGCAACGCGCCCGAGATCGCCGCCCGCGCCGAGGCCGTCGGCGCCCGCGCCATCACCGTGCACGGCCGCACCCGTTGCCAGTTCTACAAGGGCGAGGCCGACTGGGCCGCCGTCGCGCCGGTCAAGCGGGCGGTCTCCGTTCCCGTCCTGGTCAACGGCGACATCATCGACGCCGACAGCGCTCGCATCGCGCTCGAACGGTCCGGCGCCGACGGCGTCATGATCGGCCGGGGCGTCTATGGCCGTCCGTGGATCGCCAGCGCCATCGAGTCGGCCCTGGACGGCCGCGATTTCGTCGAGCCCGACGCCGACGAACGTCTGGCGATCGTGCTCACCCATTTCCGTCGCAGCCTCGCCTTCTACGGCGAGCGCCAGGGGCTGAAGATGTTCCGCAAGCACCTGGCCTCGTACATCGAGGCCGCGCCGTGGCCGGAGAGCGCCGAGGCGCGCCGCCAGGCCCGCGCCAGTCTTTGCCGCATCGAGGATCCGACCGTTCTGGAGGCGGCGCTCGCCGACCTCTGGCTGGCCGGCGGGAGGATGGCCGCATGACCGATCGCGCTCGCGCCCTTACCGGCTCGGCTCTCGACGCCCTGAAGGCCGCGGCCTTCGAGCTGAGCCCCGAACCCGCCCTTGTGGTCGACCGCGACGGCGCCCTGGTGGCCGTCAACGAAGCCGCCGAAGCCCTGTTCGGCCACGGGCTGTCGCTGCTGGCCCGCGGCCGCTTCCGCGCCGCCCTGCCGCCCGGCTCGGTGCTGGTCTCGCTGATGGACCGCGCCGTGTTCGAAGGCGCGCTGGTCCGCGAGCACGGGGTCGAGGTCAATCTGTTCGGCCAGCCGCCGTTCGAGGCCGACGGCGCCGCCGCGCCCCTGGGCGACGGCTCGGTGCTGCTGACCCTGCACGTCAAGGGCACCCTGGGCGTCGAGCGCGGCGCCGACCAGGCCGGCCTGCGCTCCGTCGTGGGCCTTGGCCGCATGCTGGCCCACGAGATCAAGAACCCGCTGGCGGGCATCCGCGGCGCGGCCCAGCTGCTGAAGACCGGCGCCAGCGCCGCCGACCAGCCGCTGGCTCAGCTGATCGTCGACGAGACCGACCGCATCCGCCGCCTGGTGGACCGCATGGAGGCCTTCTCCGACCAGGCCCCGACCCCGCGCGAGGCGGTCAACATCCACCAGGTGCTCGATCGCGTCAGGGCTCTGGTCGTCAACGGCGTCGCCGACGGCCTTCGCTTCCGCGAGCAGTACGATCCGTCGCTGCCGCCGGTCTGGGGCGACGAGGATCACCTGATCCAGATCTTCCTGAACCTGGTGAAGAACGCTTCCGAGGCCGCTCACATGCGCGGCGACGGCCGCGGCGAGCTCGTCATCCACACCGCCTGGCGTCCGGGCGTGCGGGTGCGCGGCGCCGACGGCAAGTCGACCTCCAGCGCGCCGATCGAGATCCGCGTGCAGGACAACGGTCCCGGCGTGCCGCAAAGCCTGCGCGAGCACCTGTTCCAGCCCTTCGTGACCACCAAGGCCAACGGCACCGGCCTTGGCCTGGCCCTGGTCACCAAGCTCGTGACGGCCATGGCGGCCTGATCGATTTCGAATCCGAGCCCGGCCGCACCGTGTTCCGCGTGCTGCTGCCCGTGGCGCCCGAACCTTCCTGGCCCAAACCTTCCTTGGGAGACGCGTGAGTATATGAACGCCGCCAATAAGAAGATTCTGATTGCTGACGACGACTCTTCTG
>JASGDR010000376.1:0-9824 GCA_047607095.1 Caulobacter sp. | reverse complement strand
CTATTAGCGGAAGGAATAGCGCGGACTGGCAAGTTCGCTTCGCGCCGGCAATCCGAACCAAGCTTCTACTTCTAGGAGGCGCTTCAACGGCGGCTATTGGCGGCGCCGGCCGGCGAGCCGTGGGGCTGGCCGGCCGGGCTGGTGGATCAGCCCTTCCAGTCGGGCAGGGCGAGCAGCTGAGCCTTGTTGAGCCTGGTCCGGGCGATCAGGTCGCCGGCGTCGCGGGGATCGGGCGACACGGTCAGGTCGGCGAGCGCGACGACGACCTTCTTGTCGGGGCCCTTGCGGTCGATTTCGATGACCACGGCGGTCGGCTTGCCTGCCACGTCGAGCAGCACGTGCTCGATCTCTCCGGTCTTGCGATTGGCGGCGTCGACGACGTCGGCGTCTTCCATCTGCCCGACGGTGAAGGCGCCCTTGGCCGGTTGGGCCTCGTCGCGGGCGAGGGTCGTCTGGGCCGAGGCGGTGGTGGAGACGGTCAGGGCGGCGATGGTCAGGATGAGGGTCTTCATGGCTACTCCTTACAGATCCCGCGACGGCGGCCGGCCCCGGGGGAGGGGACGGCGCCGTCGCTTCGACCTTCGAACTATCGCCCGCGGCGCCTGACATCCGCCTGACGCCGGGCGAGGCCTTCCGTCAGAGACCCAGGCGCTCGGCGATCGCCGACCAGGGAACCAGCTTGAAGTTCTGGTTCTCGGGCGGCGAGACGTTGCGGCCGTCCTGGGCCACGAACGCGCCGCCCTCGAGGCCCGCGCCCAGCGAGGCGCTGGTGACGTCCAGGCCGTCGGTTTCCGACACGCCGTCGATGCCGCTGGCGCCGTCGGCGGTCACCGCGAAGCTGCCGACATAGGCGTTGTCGCCTTCGCGGCGGAACACGGCGTAGGTGTTGTCGCCCTGGCTGGAGACGACCAGATAGCCCTTGCCGCCCGGCTGGGCGTAGAGGCCGACGCCCTCCAGGTCGTCCTTCAGGGCGGGATTGTCGGCGACGCGGGCGACGGCCTTGCGGGCCTGGCCCGACGCCGGATCGGCGCCCAGCCGCCACAGGGCGACGTCCTCCTCGGCGACATAGAGGACGCCGGTCTCGTCGTCGGCGACGCAGCCCTCGGTCTGGGTGTCGAACTTCACGTCGCGAACCGGCAGGGCGCGCACCTTGCCGCTGGTCTGGGCGACCAGCTTCCATTGCCGCACCAGGCCGTCCGGGTCGCCGACGAACACGAAGGTCCCGCCCTTGCGGTCGCGATACATGCAGAGGCCGTAGGGATCGGACAGGCCCGAAGCCTGCACGCCGTCGGCGACATTGGTCAGCAGGCGGGTGTCGGGATCGATGGTGTAGAGGGCGATGGCCTTGCGCGTGCGGTCGCTGGCGGCGACCAGGGTCACGCTCCGTCCGCCCAGCTTGAAGCCGTGGCGCAGGTCGACGTTGTTCATCTTGCCGTCGGGCAGGTGCTGCAGGCGCTTGCCCGACAGATCGTAGACCGAAAGCCCGCCCTTCTTGTCCGTGCCGATGATCGCGCTCTTCGCGGGATCGGTAGGGTGGACGTAGATCGCGGGATCGTCGGCGGCGTCGCCGTCGTGCTCGACGGGCTCGGTTTCCATGGTGGCGTGAACGAGGGCGAGCTTGCTGGCGCCGGCGGGCGGACCATCCTGGCCGGGCGCGAGGTTCAGCGCCGCGGTCACGTCGCGCCAGGAGACGAGCTTGCTGTTGGCGCCGGCCTTGCGGTCGTCGGCGACCAGCAGGGCGCCGGCGGGAAAGCCTTCCATGGGCAGGCGCAGTCCGAACAGGCCGGAGGGGTTTTCGACCGCCGTCTTGCCGTTGGTCTCGATGCGGAACGACCCGACGAAGCGGTCTCCGGCGCCGCGGTCGTAGACGTTGTAGTCGCCGGCGTCGGCGTTGGCGGCGACCAGGTAGTCGCCCTCGGGCCCGCCGTTCAACACCGCCAGTCCGCCGACCTCGCCGGCGATCTTGCCCAGGCGGTTGATGTCGACGATCGAGGGGACCGCCTCGGCTTCCGGATCGGCGTCGTAGCGCCAGATGCCGACCGCCTCCTGCGAGACGTAGAGCGCGCCGCTGGCGTCGTCGACCACGCAGTACTTGGCTTCCGACGACAGGTGCAGGCGGCGCACCAGCCGGCCGTCCAGCTTGCCGTCGGCGGCGGGATAGAGAAGCCATTGGTCGAGCTGGCCCTCGCCGCCCAGGGAGAAGGCGTAGAGCGCGCCGTCGCGGGCGCTTCGGTGCAGGCAGAGGCCCTCGCCCGAGTAGCCCAGTTGCAGCGGGCGGGACTCGATCGCCGTCACCTGGCCGCTGGCGAAGTCGCGGGCGAACAGGCGCAGGCGGCCGGCCTGCCGGTCGAGGACGGCGATCAGCGCCCTTTGGCCGTCGGGACGGGCGTCGACGGCGTAGACCTCGCCGCCGGGAACCGCGGCGCGACGCTCGCCGTCGAGGCCGTAGAGCTCGAGCCCGCCGAGTTCGCCGCTGGCGGCGATCACGCTCCTTTTCGGATCGGCCGGATCGCGCAGCAGCACTACGCCGTTGGCGCCGCCCTGGGCGGTCGGCGCCGTCACGCCGGCGACGCCCACGCTGGTCGGCGCCGGCGATTGAGCCAGGGCCGGCGTCGCGGCGGCGAGGGCCAGCAGGCTGGCGGCGAGTTTCAGATGGTTCATGACGAAAGCCCCAATTGTCACGGTTGCGTCTCGCTTTTGGCCTAGGGGGCGGTTGCTGACGCCGTGCTGACGGATCGGGTGAAATGAAGAAAAATTCTAGACTTGTTATTAAATGGAAAATTTGTTCGTATTCTCGCGACAGCGAAAAGGCCGCGCTTGGACAAGCGGTCGTGAGGGAGGCGTTATGACGAGGCTTCGAAACGGGTTGATGGTCGCCGCCATGGGCGTGGTTCCGCTTCTCGCGGGAGCGGCGGCGCAGGCCGCGCCGTCCGGCGGGCCGACGGAGGGACTGGTTCTGGAGCGGGTCGTCATGGTCATGCGTCACAGCGTGCGGCCGCCGACCAAGAGCCCGGCCACGCCGGTCGGGACGACGGCCCAGCCCTGGTCCAGTTGGACCACGCCCTATGGCGAGCTGACCCCGCACGGCGCGGAAGGCGCGCGTCTGATGGGCGTCTATTATCGCACCTTCCTGGCGGCGCGGGGTCTGCTGCCCGCCCAGGGGTGCGCGCCCGCCGGCGACGTCGTGGCCTGGGCCAGCGGCAAGTCGCGGGCGATCAAGACCGCCGAGATGTTCGTCGAAGGGCTCCAGCCGGGCTGCGGCCTGACCGTCGGCCACCCGGAGGACGAGGCCAACGATCCGATCTTCCATCCGGCCGAGGGCGTCGACGGCGCGCTGGCCCTGAAGGCGGCCCAGCGCCAGACGCCCGGCGTCGCCGCGGAGGCCCGCGTCCACGCCCAGGACTTCGCCGTGCTCCAGCGCGTGCTCGGTTGCGATCCGGTCAGCAAGGCCGGCTGCGGCGCCGCGGCAAAGCCGTCGAGCTTGAAGGGCAATGCGGGCGACACGCCCGACCTGGAAGGCGCCCTGTCGGTGGCCTCGACCGCCGGTCAGACCGTCCTGCTGGAATATGTCGAGGGCAAGCCGATGGAGGAAGTCGGCTGGGGCCGGGCGTCCAAGGCCGACATCCAGGCCATGCTGCGCTTCCATCCGGTGAAGTTCCACTACGAGGTCGGCGCGCCCTACATCGCCGAGCGCTACGCCGCGCCTGTCGCCAAGGAGGTGCTGGGCGCCCTGAACGGCGAGGCCGGAACCGGCAAGCTGACCATGCTGGTCGGGCACGACACCAACATCGCCGCGCTGCGGGCCTTCCTCGGCGCGCATTTCACGGCCGCCGACTATCCGCGTGACGATCCGCCTCCGGGCGGCGCCATGGGCTTCGAGCGTCTGAAGGGGGCGGACGGCAAGGCCTATGTCCGGGCCTTCTACACCGCCCAGAGCATGGATCAGCTGCGTGAACTGCAGCCGCTGACCGCCGGTAATCCGCCGTCCTTTTCCTATTTCCCGATCCCGGGGTGCGCGGTGAAGGGGGAGCCGACCCTGTGCCCGCTGGAAACCTTCCAGAAGATCGTCGGCGGCAAGCTGGCCCGTCCCGCCAAGAACTGACGACTATTTATCGGGCGAAGACCTTGCGCGGCGGCTTCCTGGGGGAGCCGCCGCTTCTTTTTTCGCGGCGGCCGGGGCGGGGAAAGACAAGAAAAAAGGGGGCGCCTCGGCGCCCCCTCAGATGTGGAGATCGTGCGGCGGTTCAGAGCTTCACGACTTGCCCGGTCTTGGCCGATAGGCCCGCGGCTTCGGCGAGGGCCAGGGCTTCGACGCCATCGACATAGCCGACGGACGGGCGGGCCTCGCCGCGGATGATTTCGGCGAAGTGCGCCATCTCCCGGCGATAGGCCTCGGCGTAGCGGTCGAGGAAGAAGTTCTGGAAGCTGTCGCCGGCCGCGCCGCTCTCGCCCCAGACGGACACCGTGCTCTCCGTCACATTGTCGGCGCGCACGAGGCCCTTGGAGCCGAAGGCTTCGATGCGCTGGTCATAGCCGTAGCCGCTGCGGCGGCTGTTGCTGATCATGCAGATCCTGCCGGTCGCCGTACGCAGCAGGATCTTGGCCGTGTCGACGTCGCCGGCCTCGCCGATGGCGGGGTCGATCAGGCAGCTGGCGGCGGCGAAGACCTCGGTCACCGGCTCGTCCAGCAGCCAGCGGGCCATGTCGAAGTCGTGGATGGCCATGTCCTTGAACAGGCCGCCCGAGACCTTGACGTAGGACACCGGCGGCGGTGCCGGATCGTGGCTGGTGATGTGAACCGTCTCCAGCGCGCCGACGACGCCGGCGGCTAGCCGGGCCTTCAGGCCCTGGAAGCTGGGATCGAAGCGCCGGTTGAAGCCCAGGAAAAGTCTGACGTCCGCTCCCCCCAGCGCATCGGCCGCCGAGCGGGCGCGGGCGAGGTCCTGGTCGATCGGCTTCTCGCAGAACACGGCCTTGCCCGCCGCGATCGCCTTCAGGGAATAGTCGAGGTGGGTGTCGGTCGAGCTGGCGACGATGACGCCGGCGACGGCGGGATCGGCGAGGGCGGTTTCCAGATCGGCGACCCGGGCGCCGGTTTCGGCGGCCAGGGCGTCGGCGGCCGTGGCGACCGGATCGACGACGTACTTCAGGCGCAGGCCTGGCTGAGCGGCGACGTTCTTGGCGTGGATGCGACCGATGCGGCCCGCGCCGAGGATGGCGATGTCTTGCATGGGAACCCTTACTCTAGAGCTTTACGGGGGTGCCGATCGCCGCCGAGCGTGCGGCGGCTTCAGCCAGTTCGAGCGAAGCGATGCTGGCGGCCAGACCCGCCTCGGGGCGCGCGCGGCCTTCCAGGATGTCGGCGAAGTGATCCATCTCGGCGGCGTAGGCGCCGGCGTACCGGTCGATGAAGACGTAGGGAAAGCGGTCGGCCCGCGCGCCGCCTTCGCCCCATACCGAAACCGCCGTGTTGACGAGGTTGTCGACCCGCGCCGCGCCTTTCGAGCCGAAAGCCTCGATGCGCTGGTCATAGCCGTAGCCGGTGCGACGGCTGTTGCTGATCACGCAGAGGCGGCCGGAGGCGGTGGTCAGCACGATCTTGGCCGTGTCGACGTCGCCGAGTTCGCCGATCAGCGGATCGACCAGGCAACTGGCCCAGGCGAACACCTCCACGGGCCGCTCGTCCATCAGCCAGGGGGCTAGGTCGAAGTCGTGGATGGTGAAGTCCTTGAACAGGCCGCCGCTGGTCGGAATGAAGGCCGGCGGCGGCGCGGCCGGATCGTGATTGACGATGTGCAGGCTTTCCAGGGCGCCGATGTCACCGCCGCCGATGCGGGCCTTCAGGGCGCGATAGTGGGGATCGAAGCGGCGGTTGAAGGCGACGAACAGGCGCTCGTCCGCCGCTTCCAGCTCGCTTCTTGCGGCGCTCAGCGAGTCCAGCCGCAGGTCGAGCGGCTTCTCGCAGAATACGGCCTTGCCGGCGCGCAGGGCCGCCAGGGTGTGGTCCAGATGGGCGTCGGTCGAACTGGCCACGACCACGCCTGCGATCGTGGGGTCGGCCAGCACGGCCTCGAAGTCCATGAGCTCGGCGCCGGTGTCGGCGGCCAGGGGGGCGGCGACCTCGTGGCGCGGATCGACCAGGCCGACCAGCCGCAGCCTTGGGTTGGCGGCGACATTGCGGGCGTGCACCGCGCCCATGCGTCCCGCGCCCAGTTGCGCCACCTTGATCATGGTTCGCTCCCCGCCGGCGGCTCGTGACATGGCCGCGTTTCATTCCTGCTTATTATGGAATGAAAATTCTTTCCATATCAAAAGTGGAACGGAAGGTCGTTCGGGTGGCGTTTGTGTTCCTGTATGGAACGTATATTCTAAAACTGTAGCGACCATATCGGGGCCCAGATGACCGAAGACACCATGGCGGCGGACGCGCCCGCGACGGCCGACGAACTGAGGGCGGCGATCCTCGAGCGCTACGACACCCTCAGCAAGCGGCTGCAGCAGATCGCCCGCTATGTGCTGGACGAGCCCAACGAGATGGCGCTGGAGACCCTGGCGGTGATTTCGGAGCGCTGCGGCGTGCAGCCCTCGGCGATCGTCCGCTTCGCCAAGACCTTTGGTTATCCCGGCGCCAGCCAGATGCAGCGCCTGTTCCGCGACGGCCTTCTCTCGGGTCATGCCGCGCTGGGTTACGGCGAGCGCGTTCGCCATTTCAACGAAGCCGTGGCCAAGAAGCCCGAGGGCGGCGCCGACGTCCTGGCCGAGTTCGTCGAGGGCAACACCCTGGCGCTCCAAAACCTGGGGCAGACGGTCAGCGAAGCCGACATGGCCAAGGCCGTCGCCCTGATCGAAAAGGCCGAAACGGTCTATGTCGTGGGCTTCCGGCGGTCGTTTCCGGTGGCGTCCTACCTGGCCTATTCGCTGCAGCAGGTGAACAAGCGCACCCTGTTCATCGACGGCGTCGCGGGGCTGACCAAGCAGCAGGTCCAGACCATCGGTCCGAAGGACCTGCTGATCGCCGTCAGCTACCACCCCTATGCGGAAGAGACGGTGCAGGCCGTCGAGATGGCCGTCCAGCGCGGCGCCCGGATCCTGTCCATCAGCGACAGCCTCGTCAGCCCGATCGCCAAGCCCGCCGAACTGGTGCTGCACGTCCGCGAGTCGGAGGTTCGGACGTTCCGCTCCCTGGCCGCCTCCATCTGTCTGGCCCAGGCCCTGGTGATCGGGTTCGCCTTCGAGGCCGGCAAGGAAAAGGCCGATCCGCGCAAGGGTGGATGAACCATCTGTTCCATTTTTCAGATAGAATGAAATGGATATTGCATCCATTCCACGGTTGGAATATGCGTTACATATCGCCGGCGGGGAGGCCGGCTCCAGAGTGACGTGGAACCGGCATGGCGCAGGACGCAAAGACCCTTGATCTGATCGCCATCGGCCGGTCCTCCGTCGATCTGTACGGGCAGCAGGTCGGCGGGCGGCTGGAGGACATGGCGTCCTTCGCCAAGTATGTGGGCGGCAGCCCCACCAACACCGCCTCGGGCGGCGCGCGCCTCGGGCTGAAGACGGGGCTCCTGACCCGCGTCGGCGCCGACCACATGGGCCGTTTCATCCGCGAACAGCTTCAGCGTGAGGGCGTGGACGTGGCCGGCGTGCTGTCCGACCCGGATCGCCTCACCGCCCTGGTCATCCTCGGCATCCGTGACCGGGTGAACTTTCCGCTGATCTTCTACCGCGAGAACTGCGCCGACATGGCGCTGGAGGCGGCCGATGTCGACGAAGCGTGGTTCGCCCAGGCCAAGGCCGTGCTGATCAACGGAACCCACCTGTCCCAGCCCAACGTTTACGAGACCAGCCTGAAGGCGGTGCGCGCGATCAAGGCGGCGGGCGGCCGGGTGGCCTTCGACATCGACTATCGGCCGGTGCTCTGGGGGCTGACCGGCCGAGACGCCGGCGAGAACCGCTTCGTCGCCGACCGGTCGGTGACCGACAAGCTGCAGGAGGTCCTGAGCCTCTGCGACCTGATCGTCGGCACCGAGGAGGAGATCCACATCCTCGGCGGCACGACCGACACGATCGAGGCGCTGCGGGTGATCCGCGCGGGCTCCGGCGCGCTGCTGGTCTGCAAGCGTGGCGCGGACGGCTGCGTCGCCTTTCCCGGAGCCATCCCCGATCGCCTGGAAGACGGCGTGAGCGCCCGCGGCTTCAAGGTCGAGGTGTTCAACGTGCTGGGTGCCGGCGACGCCTTCATGGCCGGCTTCCTGCGCGGCTGGCTTCGCGACGAGAGCGTCGAGACCTGCTGCGAATGGGGCAACGCCTGCGGCGCCATCGTCGTCTCGCGTCACGGCTGCGCGCCGGCCATGCCGACCTGGACCGAGCTGGAGGCGTTCCTGTCCGATCGCGAGCGGCCGTTCCGGCTGCGCGAGGACGCCGAGCTGGAGCACGTCCACTGGGCGACGACGCGCGACGGCGTCTATGACGAACTGACCGTTCTGGCCGTCGACCATCGCAGCCAGTTCGAGGATCTGATCGCCGAGACCGGCGGGGACCCCGCCCGGATCCCCGACTTCAAGACCTTGGCCCTTCGCGCCGTCGAGCGCGTGGCCGGCGATCAGGAAGCCCGGTTCGGCATGCTGCTCGACGGCCGCTTCGGTTTCGAGGCCTTGGCGCAGGCGGCCGACCACGACTACTGGATCGCTCGTCCGATCGAGCTGCCCAAATCGCGGCCGCTGGAGTTCGAGAGTTCCGCCGACGTGGCCACGGAGCTGGCCGAATGGCCGCTGGGGCAGGTGGTCAAGTGCCTGGTGTTCTACCACCCCGACGACGAGCCTGCGCTGCGCGAGCGCCAGGAGCGTCAGCTGCTGAGGCTGTTCGACGCCTGCCGCAAGACCCGCCACGAACTGCTGCTGGAGCTGATCCTGCCGCGCGGCATGGAGAGCGACAGCCAGACGGTCGCGCGGGCCATCCGCCGGCTCTACGCCCTGGGCATCCGCCCGGACTGGTGGAAACTGGAGCCGCTGCTGGACCCCGCCGCCTGGTCGGCGATCGAGGCCGCCGTCGAGGAAAACGATCCGCTGTGCCGGGGCGTCGTTCTGCTGGGGCTGTCGGCGCCGGAGGCCGAGCTTCTGGCCTCGTTCGAGGTCGTCGCGCCGTTCTCCATCGTCAAGGGGTTCGCGGTCGGGCGGACCATCTTCTACGACGTCGCCCGCGAATGGCTGGCCAACCGTATCGACGACGAGGCGGCCGTGTCGGCCCTCGTCGCCAAGTTCAAGGTGCTGGTCGACGCCTGGCGGCGTCTGCGCGGCGCCGCAGACAAGGCCGCGTAACATGGCTTCAGTTCGTCTCACCGCCGCCCAGGCGACCGTGCGCTGGCTCGCCCAGCAGTTTGTCGAGACCAGCGAGGGCGAGGTCCCTTACTTCGCCGGCGTCTGGGCCATCTTCGGCCACGGCAACGTCGCGGGCCTCGGCGAAGCCCTGCACGGCGTTCGCGACGTGCTGCCGACCTGGCGCGCCCACAACGAGCAGGGCATGGCTCACGCGGCCATCGCCTTCGCCAAGCAGTCGCGGCGCCGGCGGGCCATGGTCTGCACCACCTCGATCGGGCCGGGCGCGACCAATATGGTCACCGCCGCCGCCCTGGCGCACGTGAACCGTCTGCCGGTCCTGTTCCTGCCGGGCGACGTCTACGCCAGCCGCCGGCCCGACCCCGTTCTCCAGCAGATCGAGGATTTCGGCGACGCCACGGTCAGCGCCAACGACTGCTTCCGGCCGGTTTCGCGCTATTTCGATCGCATCGTCCGTCCCGAACAGCTTCTCGACGCCCTGCCGCG
>JASGDR010000375.1:0-11562 GCA_047607095.1 Caulobacter sp. | reverse complement strand
TTACAGGCGGTGCTGATTTATGAACGCGGGTCCCCCCATGGTCGTCCCACGCGCGATGTTGCGCTTCGGTCTCTGACACGCTACCGCCCCGTGCGCAACCCGGGCGAACCGCGTTTCGCCCAACTCTGGTACGCCATGAACCCGATCGTCCTCATCCCCGCCCGCATGGCGGCCACCCGCCTGCCGAACAAGCCCCTGGCCGACATCGGCGGGCTGCCGATGATCGTGCGCGTTCTGCGCCGGGCCCAGGCCGCGAACATCGGCCCCGTGGCCGTGGCCGCCGGCGATCCGGAGATCGTCGCGGCCGTCGAGGCCGCCGGCGGCAGGGCCGTGCTGACCGACCCGAACCTGCCCTCCGGCTCGGACCGCATCCTGGCGGCGCTGGCCGTGCTGGACCCGGCCGGCGACCACGACGTGATCATCAACCTGCAGGGCGACATGCCCTTCGTCGATCCGGCCGTGCTCTCCGCCTGCGCCGGACAGCTGGCCGCCCACGCCGACGCCGACATCGCCACCGTGGTCGCGCCCGAGACCTCGCCCGCCGACCGCGCCAACCCTGACGTGGTCAAGGCCGTGCTGGCCATGGATGCGGATGGGCAAGGACGCGCTCTGGGCGGCCGGGCCCTCTACTTCACCCGCTCCACCCTCTATGGCGACGCGCCCGTCTGGCGCCACATCGGCATCTACGGCTATCGCCGCGCCGCGCTGGAGGCCTTCAACGCCGCCGCGCCCTCGCCCCTCGAGCAGCGAGAGAAGCTGGAGCAGCTGCGGGCCATGGAGCTTGGCCTGACGATCCGCGCGGCGGTGGCGGACGAAGCCCCGATCTCCGTCGACAATCCGTCCGACCTGCAGGCCGCCCGCGACCACGCCGAAAAGAACTGAAGACCCAGATGAGCACCCTCAAGACCATCGCCTTCCAGGGCGAACTCGGCGCCAACAGCCACGAGGCGTGCCGCACCTATTTTCCCGACTACGAGGTGCTGCCCTGCGCCACCTTCGAGGAGGCGTTCGAGGCCATCAAGAGCGGCGCGGCGCAGCTGGGCATGATCCCGATCGAGAACTCGATCGCCGGCCGGGTGGCCGACGTCCACCACCTCCTGCCCGCGTCCGGTCTCAAGATCATCGGCGAGCGCTTCAAGCCGATCCGCTTCCAGCTGATGGCCAACAAGGGCGTGACGCTGGACACCGTCAAGACCGCCGTCTCGATGCCGATCGCGCTCAGCCAGTGCCGTCACAGCCTCAAGCGCCTGGGCCTCTCGACCGAGGGCGCGGGCGACACCGCCGGCGCGGCCAAGATCCTGGCCGCCAAGCCCGACCCGACCCGCGCCGCCGTCGCCCCCGCCCTGGCCGCCGAGATCTACGATCTCGACATCCTGGCGCGCGACATCGAGGACGAGCGCCACAACACCACCCGCTTCCTGGTGATGACCGCCGACCCGGCCCCGCCGGCCCCGTCGTTCACCCACCGCTGCGTGACCAGCTTCGTCTTCCGGGTGCGCAACCTGCCGGCCGCGCTCTACAAGGCCCTGGGCGGCTTCGCGACCAACGGCGTCAACATGACCAAGCTGGAAAGCTACATGGAGAACGGCGCCTTCACGGCCACCTTCTTCTACGCCGAGGTCGACGGCCGCCCCGAGGACCGCAGCCTGGCTCTGGCCTTCGACGAGCTGCAGTTCTTCTCCGAGAAGTTCGAGATCCTGGGCGTCTACCCGGCCGACCCGTTCCGCGACGGGAAGTAGGCCCCCTCTTCAGCTCTCACTCCCGCCCCTGTGGCGGGACCTGCTGTTTTCGTTCGTAGATGAAGTTCAAGCGGCGTGCCGAGCGCGCCGCCCCATCCTTCGTCGCGGCTGACAGAGGGTTTCCCGCCACAAGGGCGGGAATGACGGGAGGATGGGCGCCGGAGCGCATCGCGCGCCTTCTCCCCTCCCCCGTTCCGCCCTATCCTGCGCAACCATGACCAAGCCCGTTCCCGCCCCAAAACTCCTTGGCGTCGTGTCCCGCCTGAAGTCCGTGCTGGGCGAGGGCGGATGGAGCCAGGATCCCGAGCGGCTGGCGCCGAAGCTGGTCGAGTGGCGGGGGCGCTGGAAGGGCGAGACGCCGCTGCTGGTGACGCCGCGCACCACCGCCGAGGTGGCGGCCGTGGTCGGGATCTGCGCCGCCGAGGGGGTGGCGATCACCCCGCAGGGCGGCAATACGGGCCTGGTCGCCGGCCAGATCCCGCAGGGCGAGATCCTGCTGTCGACCGAGAAGCTGCGGGCCGTGCGCGACGTCGACGCCATCGACGACGTCATGGTGCTGGAGGCGGGCGTCACCCTGTACGAGGCCCACCAGCAGGCGGCGGGCGTGGGTCGGCGGTTCACCGTCGGGGTCGCCTCGGAAGGCTCGTGCACCATCGGCGGCCTGATCTCGACCAACGCCGGCGGCACGGCCGTGCTGCGCTACGGCATGATGCGCGAGCAGGTGCTGGGCATCGAGGCGGTGCTGCCGAACGGCGAGATCTGGAACGGCCTGAAACGCCTGCGCAAGGACAACACCGGCTACGACCTCAAGCAGCTCTTGATCGGGGCCGAGGGCACGCTGGGGATCGTCACCGCCGCGGCCCTGAAGCTGCACGCTCCCCTGGCCTCGCGCGCCGTGGCCATCGTCGGCCTGGCCTCGCCGCAGGACGCCATCCAGCTCTTGGCCCGCGCCAAGGACGAGACCGGCGGCGCGGTCGAGGCCTTCGAGCTGATGGGCCGCCTGGGCTTCGCCTTGACCGTCAGGAACGTGCCGGGCCTGCGCGATCCCCTGCCCACGGCGCATCCCTGGTACGTGCTGATCGAGATCGCCAGCGGCGAGCCCGGCGCGGCCGAGGCGGCGCTCGAACGCCTGCTGGCCGGAGCGCTGGAGACCGGCCTGATCGCCGACGCCGCCGTCGCCCAGACGCAGACCCAGATGAAGGACTTCTGGCACATCCGCGAGGGCCACTCGGCGGGCCAGAAGCCGGAGGGCGCGGTGTGGAAGCACGACGTGTCGGTGCCGGTCTCGAAGATCCCGCTGTTCATCGGCCAGGCCGACGCGGCGATCGCCGCGGCCTTCCCCGGAACCCGCATCGTCGCCTTCGGCCACGTGGGCGACGGCAACGTGCACTACGACGTGCTGAAAGCCCCCGGCGGCGACGACGACGCCCATGACGCGGCCCGCGAGCAGGGCGCCCGCATCGTCCACGACATCGCCGCCGGCTTCACCGGCTCGATCAGCGCCGAGCACGGCCTGGGCGCGATGAAGACGGTCGAGGCCCTGGCCTACAAGGACCCGGTCGAGGTCGCCGCCCTGCGCGCGGTGCGCGCCGCGCTGGATCCCCAGCGGATCATGAACCCGCGCGTGCTGTTCTAGGGTGGAGCCGGCGCGGTCGGATCAGGCGCTGAAGGCCTTTCTCGCCGCGACGGTCGGCGATCCGGAGACGGCCTCGCCCCGCGCCTTGATGGCGGGCGTGGTCGCCTTCTATCGCGAGGTTCCGCCGACGGGCCTGCCCGACGATCCGCCGGGCGACATGCTGCTGTTCCAGTACGGATGCTACGACTGGGGCCAGGGCGAGACGTTCGAGCTGGATCTCACACGGCAGTTCTCGCACGACGACGACGGCGGCCTGAGCCAGCTGCACGCGACGCTGCATTTCGCGCCCGACGAGGATCTTCGGGCGCTGGGCCGCTTCGACGTCTGGTGCTGGTCGCCCGGCGAGGCCGCCGAGATTCTGGAGACGGTGCTCGCCAGCCCCGCCCTGGCGCTGGCCGAGGGCCGGCCTACGCTGCGTCGGACGTTCGAGTGGGGGTGGGTGTAGCGGCCGCTCGCCGCCGCGCGAAATAGACCACGATCAGCGACAGCACCGCGCCGGCGGGGAAGGTCGCCTTCAGCATGCCGTTGGCCGCGCCCGGCCCCAGGATGTTGATCGCGAACGGGACGAAGCCCCACTCGCCGGTCGAGGGCTTCATCCAGAACGCCCCGACGCCGACGAAGGCCAGCACCGCCCAGATCACCCGGAACTTCAGCGCCTTGGTGCGGGCCACGAAATAGAGGGCCGCGATCATCGGCAGGGGCCAGGCCAGGGCGGCCGCGAGGGCGAGGGATTGGTTCATGCGCCCTTCCTAGCGCCCGGCGACCGAAAGCGTGAGCGGTTTCGGCGACGGATCTTGTGCGGCGGATCACATCCTGAAGTTGAAGACGTGCTAGCCTGCGCCTTCAAGATCAATAAGGGAGGCGATCATGACCGACACGTCCGCTTCGAGCCTGACGCTGCAGCAGCAGGTCTTCTGCCTGTCCTGGCTGTCCAATTCCGCCGGCGACAAGGTCGACACCCTGGCCAATCTGGAGAACCACGTAGCCCAGTCGGTGGCCGCCTTTCTCGCCGACAACGGCGACAAGATCGCCGACTGGTCGATCGTCTGGGGCCCAGAGGCCGCCAGCCACGACGGCGACGACCCGACCGCGCTCTATTACGCCGACAACCTGATGTACGCGGCGGCGGCCAGCGTGAACGGGGCGCCCTGCCTGGTGGTGGCCATGGCCGGCACCAACGAGGACGACGCCTACGACTGGGTGGCCGAGGACTTCGCGATCGTGCGCCAGGTCGACTGGGCCTACGGAACCGGCGGCTTCACCGGCGCCCCCTCGCCCAAGATCTCGCACGCCACCCACACCGGCATAACCGCCCTGCTGGCGATGGCCGATCCGCAAGGCGGCGACATCCAGGCCTTCGTCACCGCCTGGGCCAAGGCCAATCCCGGCGGGACCCTGATCTTCACCGGCCACAGCCTGGGCGGGGCCCTGTCGCCGACCCTGGCGACGGCGGTGATCGGCCAGAACGGCGGCCCCTTCCCCGGGATCACCCACCTGGCCCTGCCCAGCGCCGGCCCGACGCCCGGCAACCCGGACTTCGCGGCGCTCTACACCCACTTCCACCCTCAGCCAATCGACATCGGGCCGACGCCCTTCAACACAGACATCGTCAACGCCCACGACATCGTGCCCACCGCCTGGAACGACGTGCATCTGGAGGGCTTCTTCACCAACACCGGCGACCTGGCGTTCAAGCTCGCGATGGACGCCCTGCTCGGCTCGATCGACCTGCTGGCCGACGGTCTGCTGGCCTTCAAGACCTACACCCCGATCGCCCACAAGACCTTCGCGGCCGACCCGCCCGACGTCGACTACGCCAGCATGCAGGACTTCTTCGGCCTGATCGTCGCCAACCACCTGGCGGCCTACCCGGCCTATTTCGGGGTGACCGACGCGCTGGACGACACCACCCAGGTCATGACCCGCGCCACCCTGCGCCAGGTGCAGACCCACGCCCGGCAGCTGACCGCGGCGGCGAAGGCGCAAAAGGCGCCGGCGGCGGCCGAGTAGCGGTGGAAATCCCTCTCTCCCCCGAAAGGGAGGGATTTCGCTCTCTTGCCTCGCCCGCACCTCGCTCATATATCGCATATACGAAACGTATATGTTCAAAGCATTCCCATGGGCATCGTCAACATCGAGGACGAGCTGCACGAGCAGCTGCGGCGGGCCAGCAAGGCCTCGTACCGGTCGATCAACGGCCAGGCCGCGTTCTGGATCAGGATCGGCATGCTGTGCGAGCTGAACCCGCACCTGACCTTCCAGGAACTGGTGGCGCGCGAGCTGCGGGAAGCGGGGGTCGACGCCGACCCCGCGCCGGACGAGGCCGCCCCGGCCAGGGCCGTCGAGACCCTGCCGTGACCATCGACAACGAGGACCAGCTGGACAAGCTGCGCGCGGTCGGTTCGGTGGTGGCCCGCACCCTGGCGGCCATGGGCGCGGCGCTGGAGCCGGGCATGACCACCCGGGAGCTGGACGACATCGGCCGCGCCCTGCTGGAGAAGGACGGCGCGCGTTCGGCCCCGGAACTGACCTACAAGTTCCCGGGCGCGACCTGCATCTCCGTCGGTCCCGACTGCGCCCACGGCATTCCGGGCGACAGGGTGATCAAGGCCGGCGACCTGATCAACATCGACGTCTCGGCCGAGCTGGACGGCTATTTCGGCGACACTGGGGCCAGCTTTTCCGTGCCGCCGACGACCAGGCGCATCGAGCGCCTGTGCCGCGACGGCCGGCGGGCGATGTGGGCCGGCATTCGGGCCGTGCAGCCCGGCGCGCGGCTGAACGCGATCGGCGCGGCCATCGAGACCTTCGCCGACAAGAACGGCTACAGCCTGGTGCGCAACCTGGCCAGCCACGGGGTCGGCCGCTCGCTGCACGACGAGCCCAAGGAGATCGCCACCTGGCGCGAGCCGCGCGACCGCCGCACGATCACCGAGGGCTTGGTGTTCACCATCGAGCCCTTCCTGTCGCTCGGCGCCGACTGGGTCGAGGAGCTGGACGACGGCTGGACCCTGCGCCCGCCCCACCGCCAGCCGACGGTGCAGTACGAGCACACCCTGGTGGCGACGCGGAACGGGCCGCTGGTGCTGACGCTGGCTTAGGCGGCGAGCCCCTTACGGGGCCGCCAGGCGCCGCCGACGCTGGCGAAGCGGGACCAAAGCCTCTATCTGCGTCCCCATGCTGATGGTCATCTCTCCCGCCAAGTCGCTCGACTTCACCACGCCCAGCGAGGTGCTGCCCCTGACGACGCCGGCCCTGAAGCCGCAGATCGCCGAACTGGCCAAGGTCACGCGCAAGCTGACGGCCGCCGACCTGCGCCGGCTGATGCACATCTCGGAAAAGCTGGCCGACCTGAACCGCGAGCGCTTCCAGCACTTCGACCCGGAGGTCGAGGACGGCCTGCAGGCCGTGATCGCCTTCAACGGCGACGTCTATGCCGGCCTGGCCGCGCGCGAGCTCGACCGCGCCTCGCTGGAATGGGCGCAGGACCGCCTGCGGATCCTGTCGGGCCTGTACGGCGTGCTGCGGCCGCTGGACGCCCTGCAGCCCTATCGCCTGGAGATGGGCACCCGCCTGAAGACCAAGCGCGGCGCCACCCTCTACGACTTCTGGGGCGAGACCATCGCCAAGACCCTCAACGAGGCCGCCGCCGGCCACGCGGACCCGACGCTGGTGAACCTGGCCAGCCAGGAATATTTCGGCGCCGTCGACGCCAAGGCCCTGAAGCTGCCGGTGGTCACCTGCCACTTCAAGGAAGAGAAGGCCGGGGCCCTGAAGGTGCTGGGCTTCTACGCCAAGAAGGCCCGCGGCCGCATGGCCCGCTACATCATCGACGGCCGCATCGAAAAGGCCGCCGACCTGAAGGCCTTCGACCTCGACGGCTATCGCTTCCGCCCCGACCTCTCCACCGAAGCCGACTGGGTTTTCGCTCGCCCGCAGCCATGAATTCATCTATCGATGAATTTATAGACCCTCGTTCTTTCGCAAGAGCGGGCTATATGTTGCATTGCAACAATTCGAGCGGCCCAGGCAGGCCAGCAGGAGCGCGTCATGGCGGTTGATTTCGGGTTGCAGGGGCAGGTCGCGATCGTCACCGGCTCGACCAGCGGCATCGGCCACGCCCTGGCCGACGCCCTGGCCGCCCAGGGCGTCAACATCGTGCTCAACGGCCTGGGCGAGATGAACGCCATCGAGCGCACCCGCTCGGAACTGGCCGAAAAGCACGGCGTCGAGGTGCTGTATCACGGCGCCGACATGACCAAGCCGGTCGAGATCGCCGACATGGTGCGCGCCGCCAAGGCCGAGTTCGGCGAGCTGGACATCCTGGTCAACAACGCCGGCGTCCAGCACGTGGCGCCGGTCGAGGCGTTTCCCGACGACAAGTGGGACCTGATCATCGCCATCAACCTGTCGTCGGCGTTCCACGCGGCGAAGGCGGCGATCCCGATCATGAAGGAGCAGGGACGCGGGCGCATCGTCAACATCGCCTCCGCGCATGGCCTGGTGGCCTCGCCGTTCAAGTCGGCCTACGTGGCCGCCAAGCACGGGATCATGGGCCTGACCAAGACCATCGCTCTCGAGGTCGCCCAGGACGGCATCACCTGCAACGCCATCTGCCCCGGCTTCGTGAAGACCCCGCTGGTCGAGGCCCAGATCGCCGACCAGGCCAAGGCCCGCGGCATCAGCGAGGAGGCGGTGATGAAGGACGTGATCCTGGCCGCCCAGCCCACCAAGCAGTTCGTCACCTTCGAGCAGCTGTCGGGCCAGCTGCTGTATCTGGTCAGCGACCTGGGGGCCTCGGCCAACGGCGCGGCCTTCACCATCGACGGCGGCTGGACGGCGCAGTAGGCGATCCTCCGCGCCTGAGACGAAAACCTCGTCCTTCGACAGGCTCAGGATGAGGTTTTTCTAGCGCCCGAGCCTGCACCTGGTCCTCATCCTGAGCTTGTCGAAGGACGAGGACCAAGCACCGAGGCCCCCATGCCCATCGCGCCGCTGAAGAGGAAGCCCAAGGGGCCGCGCCCGATCAGCCTGGCGTTGCAGGGCGGTGGGGCGCACGGCGCCTTCGAGTGGGGGATCATCGACCGCCTGCTCGAGGAAGAGGGGCTGGAGATCCAGGCGATCACCGCCGCCTCGGCCGGGGCGATGAACGCGGTGGCCTACGCCTCGGGCCTGATCGCCGGCGGCCGCGAGGGGGCCAAGGCCTCGCTCGACGACTTCTGGAAACAGGTCAACCGCAACGGCGGCCGCAACGTCTTCGGCGACACCGGCATCTGGACCAGCGCCTTCGGCAGCGCGTTCGGCGGGGCCGCCGACTGGATCAAGAACACCCCGGGCTGGCGCTTCGCCGAGACCCTGGCCCTGTCGATGAGCCCTTACGAGTTCAACCCGTTCAACCTGAACCCGCTGAACGACATCCTCGACGCGGCGATCGACTTTACGGCCCTGCGCGAGCGCTCGCCGGTCAAGCTCTACATCGCCGCCACGGCCGTGCGCACCAGCAAGGCCAAGGTGTTCCGCGAGACCGAGCTGACCGCCCGCCACGTGCTGGCCAGCGCCTGCCTGCCGCAGGTGTTCCAGGCGGTGGAGATCGACGGCGAGCCCTACTGGGACGGCGGCTTTCTCGCGAACCCTCCCCTGTGGCCGCTGTTCTACGACAAGACCCCCGACGACATCCTGCTGGTCAGCCTCAACCCCTTCGTCCGCGACGAGACGCCCAAGACGCCGGGCGAGATCATGGACCGGCTGAACGAGATCACCTTCAACGCGGCGTTGTCGTCGGAACTGCGCGCCATCGGCTTCGTGCAGAAGCTGCTCGACGAAGGCCTCTTGAAAGACAACGCCCGGGGGCGCTATCGGCGGATGCTGCTGCACGCCATCAAGGCCGATCAGCCGCTGGCCGACCTGTCGCTGGCGTCCAAGTTCAATACCGAGTGGAGCTTTCTGACCGACCTCAAGGCCCGTGGGCGCAAGGCGGCGGAAGACTGGCTCGGCGAGTGCCTCTCCCAGGTCGGGGAGCGCTCGACGGTAGATCTGAAGTCTGGTTTCGCATGAACACCCCCGCTCCGACCCCTTCTCCCACCGCCGGCGTCATCTGCCTGCGGGGGCATGAGGTGCTGCTGATCAAGCGCGGCACGCCGCCGCGTCTTGGCCAATGGAGCCTGCCGGGCGGGCGCATCGAGTTCGGCGAGACGGCCGAGGCCGCCGCCCTGCGCGAACTGCGCGAGGAGACAGGCGTTGAAGCGCGCCTGCTGGGCCTCATTGATGTGGTCGACGGCGTCTTCACCTCGCGCGAGACCGGCGAGACCACCCGCCACTTCGTGATGTTCGACTACGCCGCCGAATGGACCGGAGGCGAGCCCGCGCCGGGCGACGACGCGGCGGACGCCCGTTTCTTCACGCGCGAAGAGGCCATGGCCATCGTCGAGTGGGACCTGACCCGCCAGGTGATCGAGCAGACCTACGAACTGTTCGGGCGGTAGGCCTCAGGCCCCGCCCCGGCGCAATTCAACATTGCGCGCACAATAACACTATCTTAAGTTGTTTACGGGTCGCGGGGGCGCGACCCCGACCATCCAGTGACCTTCCGCGCAGGCCGATGGCGGCGACCCGCAGGACGGAGCAAGCGATCGCGCGGCGATAGCCGCCTGGCCGCCTGTTCCGACGCGTGTTCGCCCCTCTGTTTCCACACATCGCCCGCCCGACCGCACCGGGCCCAGGGAGCGCGCAGCCATGTCGACCCAGACCGCCACCATCTACGTCCAGAACGCCGCCCCCTCCGGCGCAGTCGACATCACGCTATGGCACAGGCGCGGCAAGCAGATGCAGAGCCAGACCTGGACGTTCATGAGCCCCGGAGCCACGACGCCCACGCCCCTGCAGGTCAGCTTCGACCCCAGCGACGGCGGAACCGACGCCTGGTCGGTGAAGTACGTCGTCCACAACGGCTCGCGCCAGGGCGTCTACCAGAGCGGCGGCTCCGACAACTGGACGGGCGCGCAGCTGACTTCTTCCGCAGCGGGCCAGACGATCACCTTCACGGTCGACGCCTCGACCCTGACCATGCCGATCCCGTCCAACAGCAAAAGCACCGCGATGCGCCAGGTGCTGCCGGCCTCCGGCGGCCAGATCGACAACGTCTTCGTGCTGATGCTGGAGAACCACTCGTTCGACAACATCTTCGCCTTTTCCGGCATTCCCGGCATCCAGGCGGCGACCACAAGCGACTCCAACAGCTATGGCGGCTCCACCTTCCACGCCCACTCGCCGGCGCCCTTGTCGATGCCCACCGACCCCGGGCACGAGTTCGTCGACACCCTGGTGCAGCTGTGCGGCCCGCCGACCACCAAGCCGCCCTCGGCGAGCTGGGAGCACTATCAGGAGCCGATCACCAACGGCGGCTTCGTCTACGACTACGCCAACAGCACCAGCGAGGCGCCGTGGTGGGATCCGGACCAGAAGCCCTCGGCCAGCCAGCTGGCCGACATCATGGCCGGCTTCGACACACCTTCGCAGCTGCCGATCATCTACACGCTGGCGACCAATTTCGCCGTCTGCGACGCCTGGCACTCATCGCTGCCCGGCCCGACCTGGCCCAACCGCTTCTTTGTGCACGGCGCATCCTCGGCCGGCTGGACGGCCTCGCCGGGCCTGACCGACATCATCGGCTGGAACTATTTCGACGGCTTCACCTATCCCAGCGGGTCGTCGATCTACGACAAGCTGAACAAGCAGTCGCTGGGCTGGCGGATCTATAACGACGAGCACGGCGCCACGAGCGGCGCGATACCCCAGGTGCTGTCGCTGAAGGGCGTGGGCGACGACGACATCCAGCCCTTCACCCACTTTGCCGCCGACGTGCAGGGCCCCTATCCCTACGCCTACACCTTCATCGAGCCGAACTACGGCGACACGGCGCTCGGCACCTACGAGGACGGCTCCTCGCAGCATCCGATGGACTCGATGGGACGCGGCGAGGCGCTGATCAAGGCCACCTACGAGGCGATCCGGCGCTCGCCGCTGTGGGAGCGCAGCCTGCTGATCATCACCTATGACGAGCACGGCGGCTTCTACGACAGCGTGGCGCCGCAGGGCGCGCCGCCGCCCAACGACGGCTCGCCCCTGGACCCGTCGATCAACAAGACCGGCTTCCCCTTCAACCTCTACGGCGTGCGGGTGCCCGCGGTG
>JASGDR010000374.1:0-6763 GCA_047607095.1 Caulobacter sp. | reverse complement strand
TCGCGTAGCGATCGGTGGGGGGGGGGCGAACTCCAGGATCGGCCCGCGCATCGGAAGCTGAAAACTTCCCCCCGCCGGCCTTCGGCCGCCTCCCCCAGAGGGGGAGGTTCCTCTACTGTGCCCCGCCGACCGCAACCGGATTCGCCTGCCCGTGCCCCTGATCCCCGTCGCCGACCTCACCGAAGCCCAAGCCATCGAGGAGCTCGAACACCTCGCCGACGCCCTGGCTGGCCACGACCTGCGCTACTTCCAGGACGACGCTCCGACGATCAGCGACGCCGAGTACGACGCCCTCAAGCGCCGCAACGCCGACATCGAGGCCCGCTTCCCGCACCTGATCCGCGAGAACTCGCCGTCGCTGAAGGTCGGCGCCGCGCGCTCGGCCCAGTTCGCGCCGGTCGAGCACGGCGTGCCGATGCTCAGCCTCGACAACGCCTTCTCCAACGAGGAGGCCGAGGAGTTCGACGCCCGCATCCGCCGCTTCCTGCGCATCGGCGCCGACGAGCCGCTCTTCTACACCGCCGAGCCCAAGATCGACGGCCTGTCGGCCTCGATCCGCTACGAGAAGGGCGTGCTGGTCCAGGGCGCCACGCGCGGCGACGGCCGCACGGGCGAGGACGTCACGGCCAACCTCAAGACCATCGCCGACATCCCCCATCGCCTGAAGGGCTCGGGCTGGCCCGACGTCATCGAGATCCGCGGCGAGGTCTATGTCGAGCTGGAGGCCTTCGCCGCCTTCAACCGGGCGGCCGAGGAGGCCGGTTCGCGCACCTACGCCAACCCGCGCAACTTCGCCGCCGGCTCGCTGCGCCAGATCGACCCGAAGGTCAGCGCCACGCGCCCCTTGCGCTTCTTCGGCTACGCCTGGGGCCTGGCCTCGGAGCCCTTCGCCGCCGGCCAATGGGAAGCTCTGGAAAAGCTCGAGGAATGGGGCTTCGTCACCACCGCCCCGCCGGCCCAGCGGGTCGAGGGCGCGCAGGGCCTGCTCGACGTCTACGCCCATTTCGAGACCCTTCGCCCGCAGCTGCCCTTCGACATCGACGGCGTCGTCTACAAGGTCGACGACCTGGAACGGCAGCGCCGCCTCGGCTTCGTGTCGCGCTCGCCCCGCTGGGCCGTCGCCCGCAAGTTCCCTGCCCAGCAGGCCAAGACGATCCTCGAGGCCATCGACATCCAGGTCGGCCGCACCGGCGCGCTCACGCCCGTGGCGCGCCTGCACCCCGTCACCGTCGGCGGCGTCACGGTCACCAACGCCACCCTGCACAACGAAGACGAGATCGCGCGCAAGGACATCCGCGTGGGCGACACCGTCGTGCTGCAGCGCGCCGGCGACGTCATCCCGCAGATCGTCGAGGTGGTGGTCTCCGAGCGCCCCGAGGGCGCCCAACCCTTCGTGTTCCCCGACGTCTGCCCGCGCTGCGGCAGCCACGCCCCGCGCGAGATCGACGAGGCGGTGCGCCGCTGCACCGGCGGTCTGATCTGCCCGGCCCAGGCCACCGAGCGCATCAACCTGTTCATCTCGCGCAAGGCGTTCGACATCGAGGGCTTCGGCGAAACCTACGTGGAACTGTTCTTCGACAAGGGCCTGCTGCGCAATCCGGCCGACATCTTCCGCCTTCGCGAGCGGGGCGACGAGGTCAAGGCGGCGATCATGGAGCGCCGCAAGGAGCAGTCCCTGTTGCGTCAGCAGCAGAAGGATCCCGGACAGGCCTCGCCCGAACAGGCGGACCTCGATCCGCAGGAGCCCGCGGCCCGAGCGGGCATCGACGACGCCGACCGCGCCTTCAAGGGCGTCGAGACGCTGTTCGACAACATCGACGCCCGCCGAAAGATCTCCTTCAGCCGCTTCCTCTTCGCCCTGGGCGTTCGCCATGTCGGCGAGGAGACCGCGCGCCTGCTGGCCGAGCACTTCGGCTCGCTGGAAAAGATGCGCGGCGACGTCATCGCCGCCGCCGAACACCTGGCGCCCCGCCAGCGCCTGCTTGGCGTGCAGAAGCTCGGCCCCGTGGTGGCCGAACGCCTGATCGAGGCCGCTCCGGTGCTGCGCGCCAGGCTCGACGAACTCGGCGCCGAGGCGACCTACGACGTCCTGCTGGAGCCGGTGAAGGGCGTCAACAAGGCCGTCCTCGCGAGCCTGCCCCTGGCCTACCCCGCCGCCGAGGCGCTCCTCGAAGACCTGTCCAAACTGGCCGAAACCGGCCCCAAGGCCTCGTTCGAGTACCTGATCAGCCTGGAAGGCCTGGGCGAGGTCGGGGCGGAATCGCTGATCGAGTTCTTCCAGGAAGAGCGCAACATCGCCCTGCTCGACGACCTGCTGGCCCAGGTCGAGGTGGAGGACGTCGTCCGCTCGACCACCCAGTCGCCCGTCACCGGCAAGACCGTCGTGTTCACCGGCGCCCTCGAACTCTTCTCGCGCGATGCGGCCAAGGCCATGGCCCAGGGCCTCGGCGCCAAGGTGGCCGGCTCGGTCTCGAAGAACACCGACTACCTCGTCGCCGGTCCCGGCGCGGGCTCCAAGCTGGCCAAGGCCCAGGAGCTGGGCGTGACGGTGCTGACCGAGGAAGAATGGCTTCAGTTGGTCGGCGGCTGAGATGAAGGTCGTCGCCATCGACTTCGAGACCGCCAACGAGACCCGGTCGAGCCCCTGCTCGATCGGTCTCGCCTGGATCGAGGACGGCGCGGTCGCCCGCGTCGACCACCACTACATCCGGCCGTGGGACATGCGCTTCGCGCCGTTCAACATCGCCTTCCACGGCATCGGCCCGGGCCATGTAGCGGACGCCGACGAGTTCCCCGCCGTGCTCGACCGGCTGCGTGAAGACCTGGACGGCGCGCTGGTGCTGGCTCACAATGCCTCGTTCGACATCAGCGTCATCCGCCGCACCTGCGAGCACTATCGCATCGCCCCGCCGGCCTTCGACTACATGTGCACGGTGCAGGTCGCCCGCAGCGTCTGGCCCGACCTCGTCTCGCACAAGCTGAACGTGGTCGGCCGCCACCTGGGCGTCGACTTCAAGCACCACGACGCGGCCGGCGACGCCTATGCCTGCGGGAGGGTGGCCCTGGCCGCCGCGGTCGAGACCGGCGCGGGCCGCATCCACGACCTGCCCGGCCGCATCGGCCTGACGCTCGGCCGCCTGGACCAGGGCGGCTACGCGCCGTCGCAGAGCCGCCACCTTCCCAGGAAGGCCCCGCCGCCGCCCCGCCCCGTCCTGCCGCCCGGCGCCGAGCGCCGGCTGGCCGGCCGCACCGTGGTCTTCACCGGCCAGCTCGACACCATGAGCCGCCCCGACGCCCAGGGCCTGGCCGCCGCCATGGGCGCGCGGGTCGTGCTGTCGGTGACCAAGACCACCGACCTCGTCGTCGCCGGCCCAGGCGCGGGCGCCAAGCTGCGCACGGCCCGCGAGCGGGGATTGCAGGTGATCGACGAAGAGGCTTGGCTGGCGCTGGTGGGGTGATCCCTCTGCGCCTCAAGGAACCTCCCCCCGTGGGGGAGGCGGCCGAAGGCCGGTGGGGGGACGGTTTCAGCTTTCGTTGAATTGGCCGATCTCGCGACCAATCCCCCCACCGATCGCTTCGCGATCACCTCCCCCACGGGGGGAGGTTCCTCGATGTCGGACTAACCTACTTCCCCAGAAACGCCGCCAGCCGGTCCTTCCACAGCACCGCCCAGGTGTGGCTGCCGTGGCCCTTGGTCTTTTCGCCGGCCGGCAGCAGCACGAACTGCCCGCGCTTCAACCGCTTCACCTCGCGCTCGGCGATTCCAAGCTCCGGCGGGTTGATGAAGTCGTCGGCCGAGTTGATCCACAACACCGGAACCTCGATCTTCTCCAGCCCCGCCGACGGGTCGTAGTTGCGCGAGGCGTCCACCTGGTAGAGCAGGTCGTTGGCGTCGAGGCCCGCGATGCGGCGGTTGAAGTCGGCCTCGAGCGCCTTGTCGGTCGCCTCGCGGGTGGGCAGGGCCAGCTGCATCGGCAGGGCCGAGGCGCCGGCGATGATCAGGAAGTCGGCCGCGGTGCGCAGGCCCTGCTTGGGCTGCTCAGTGTAGTCGCCGCCGTTCCAGGCCGGATCGGCCTTGATCGCGTCCATGGTCATCTTGCGCCACATGCGGTTGCGGCCGGCGATGGCCACGGGCTGGCAGGCGAAGGGCGCCAGCTTTTGCGCGAAGCCCGGATAGGTCTCGCCCCAGACGAAGGCGTGCATGCAGCCCATCGACGTGCCCATGAGCAGCCGCAGGCGATCGACCTTCAGCCCCTCGACCAGCAGCCGGTGCTGGGCCTCGACCATGTCGTCGTAGTCGTAGTGCGGGAACTTCGCCTTCAGCCCGTCCGAGGGCTTGGAGGATTTCCCGTGGCCGATCCCGTCGGGCAGGATCACGTACCACTCGGCCGGATCCAGCAGGCCGCCGGGCGCCAGCAGCTCGTCGGCGAACTGCGGCGACAGGAACTGCTTTCCCGACCCGCCGGTGCCATGCAGCACCATCACCGCGTTGGTCACCCGTCCCTGCGCGTCCCGCTTGGGCTCGCCCAGGGTGGTGTAGTGCAGTCGCAGCTCCGGCAGGGTCTCGCCCGAGCGGAACTTGAAGTCCCTGACCACGAACTCCCCGTCCTTGGGCGCCACGGCCGGAGCGGCGAACGCGGCGCCGGACATAACGCCCGCGCAGAGGGCCAGGCCGGCGACGAACTTGCGGATCATGGGGGTTCTCATTTGGGGCCTCAGGCGGGAATGTCTTCGAAGGCCTGCCGCAGCTGGGCCGCGCGCGGCCCCTGCGAGCGGATCATCAGGAACTTGCCCGACCATTCGCCGGGAATGGTCCAGGTTCCCTCGATCTCGGTGCCGTCGTCGCTGACGGTACCGGCGTAGAACACGTCGTGGCTCCAGCCGGCCGAGCCGTCATAGGTCTTGGTGAAGGTCACGGCCGCGCCGTCGCGCTTGCCCAGCAAGGTCGCGAACACCTCGGCCACGCCGTATTCGTCGTAGGCCACCTCGTGCACCGAGCCGCTGACCCACGACCCGCTCTCGAGCACGGTGGCGGTGAAGGCCACGGGCGCGTGGGCGCCGGGGTACGAATAAAGTCCCTGCCAGACGCCCGTCAGATTGGCGTTCGCGTCGCTCATCGTCCCCGCCCTTCCCCGCTACTTCTTCTGGAGACGGGCCACGAGGCTCGAGGTGTCCCAGCGATTGCCGCCCATGGCCTGCACCTCGCCGTAGAAGCCGTCGATCATCCGGGTCATGTCGAGGGCCGCGCCGTTGCCGGCCGCCTCGTCCAGGGCGATGCCGAGATCCTTGCGCATCCAGTCGACCGCGAAGCCGAACTCGAACTCGCCGCGCGACATCGTCCCCCAGCGGTTCTCCATCTGCCAGGACTGGGCCGCGCCCTTGGAGATCGCCGCCAGCACGTCGTCGGTCGGCAGGCCCGCGCGCTTGGCGAAGTCCAGCGCCTCGGCCACGCCCTGCACCACGCCGGCGATGGCGATCTGGTTGCACATCTTGGTCAGCTGGCCCGCGCCCGCGGGCCCCATCAGCCGCATGGCCTTGGCGTAGACGGAGAGCACCGGCTCGGCCGCGGCGTAAAAGGCTTCGTCGCCGCCGACCATGATCGTCAGCTGGCCGTTTTCGGCCCCCGCCTGCCCGCCCGATACCGGCGCGTCGAGAAAGCCAACGCCCTTCTCCGCGCAAAGCCGCGCCATCTCGCGGGCGACCTTGGCCGAGGTGGTGGTGTGGTCGACGATGATCGCGCCCGCGTCCAGCGCCGGCAGGATCTCGGCCACCACCGCGCGCACGTCGTCGTCATTGCCCACGCACAGGGCCACGAGCTTGGCCCCCTTCGACGCCCCGGCGATGGTCGGATCGCTGCTTCCGCCGTGCTTTTCGACCCAGCGGGCGGCCTTCTCGGCGGTGCGGTTGTAGACGGTCACGTCGTGGCCGGCGGCCTGCAGGTGCCCCGCCATCGGAAAGCCCATCACACCCAGGCCGATGAACGCCGTCTTCATGCGCGAGACTCCTTGCCGCACCCTGCGGTTTCGCCGCTGTGTCTGGCCCCTCGCGCCTTCGATCGCAACGCCATTTTAACGTCCTGCGGGCAGGTTCGGTCGAACAGGGTTAAGCAGGCTTAAGCACGATGGCGTCGACCGGCGAAGCGCCGATCATCATCAAGAAGATCAAGAAGGGCGGCGGCCATGGTCACCATGGCGGCGCCTGGAAGGTCGCCTATGCCGACTTCGTGACCGCGATGATGGCTTTCTTCCTGCTGATGTGGCTGCTCAACACGACCAGTCCCGAACAGAAGCAGGGCATCGCCGACTACTTCGCCCCCGCCTCGATCTCGTCCAGCACCAGCGGTTCGGGCGGCATCCTGGGCGGCACCTCGCTCGGCGACGACGGCGCCAAGGCCGACGGCAAGATGTCTGTCGTCCAGCAGATGGCCCCCGAAGCGCCCGACCAGACCAACCAGGACGGCCAGTCCTCGACCACCGCCAGCCTCGACTCGGCCAGCGAACAGGCGCTTCGCGACGCCATGGCCAAGAAGGAGCAGGACAGCTTCGCCTCGGCCGCCCAGTCGCTGCGCCAATCGCTGCAGGACATGCCCGAGCTGGCCGAACTGTCCAAGCAGATCCTCATCGACCAGACCCCGGAAGGCCTGCGCATCCAGCTGGTCGACCAGGAAGGCCGCTCGATGTTCAAGGAAAACAGCAAGGAGCCCAACGACCGGGCCCGTCTGCAGCTGGTTGATGACCTTGGCCACGGCACGCAGCAGCAGACG
>JASGDR010000373.1:0-7116 GCA_047607095.1 Caulobacter sp. | reverse complement strand
TTCGACGTGGCCGGCCACGTGACGCTCGCCGGCAGCCGGATCCGCCGCGAGGCCGCCCCCGCGAGCGCCGACGCCGCCGCCGTCGCCCGGCTGAAGGCCGCCGGCGCGGTGCTGATCGGCGCGCTGAACATGGACGAGTTCGCCTACGGCTTCGTCACCGAGAACGCCCACGACGGCCCCACCCGCAATCCGCACGACCCGGCCCGCATCGCCGGCGGCTCGTCGGGCGGCTCGGCCGCCGCCGTCGCCGGCGGGATCGTTCCCCTGGCCCTGGGCTCGGACACCAACGGCTCGATCCGCATCCCGGCCGGGCTGTGCGGCGTCTACGGCCTGAAACCGACCCTCGGACGGCTGTCGCGGGCGGGCAGCTTTCCGTTCGTGCACAGCCTGGACCACGTCGGTCCGTTCGCCCGCGCCGCCGCCGACCTCGCCCTGGCCTATGACGCCCTGCAGGGCGAGGATCCGCTGGACGACCTCGCCCCGCCGCCGGCCGATCCGCTGGCCGGCCGGCTCGACGCCCTGGCCGAACGGCCGCTGCGCGTGGGCGTGCTGGGCGGCTGGTTCCAGCAGGGCGCCTTCCCCGAGGCGGTCGAGGCGCTGGAGATCGTCGCCGACGCATTGCAGGCCCGCCGCGGCGTCGAGCTGCCCGGAGCCCAGGCCGCACGCGCCGCCGCCTTCGCCCTGTCGGCCTCCGAGGGCGGACGCCTGCATTTCCACGACCTGGCCGCACGCGCCCTCGACTACGACCCGGCCGTGCGCGACCGCCTGCTGGCCGGGGCCCTGCTGCCCGACGGCGTGGCCGAGGCCGCCCGCCGCTATCGCCCCGTCTTCCGCGACGCCGCCCGCGCCGTCTTCCAGGACTTCGACCTGCTGCTGGCGCCGGTGACGCCCTGCCCCGCCCCGCCGATCGGCCAGGCGACCATGGCGCTCGACGGCCAGCTGGTCTCGGTGCGCAAAACCCTGGGCGCCTACACCCAGCCGATCAGCTACATCGGGCTTCCCGTGATCGCCGCGCCGGTGAACCGCCCCGGCAAGCCGCCGCTCGGCGTGCAGCTGATCGCCCCGGCCTGGCGCGAGGATCTGGCCTTCGCCGCCGCCCTGCGCCTGGAGCGCGCCGGGGTGATCGCCGCCCATCGCCCGCCCCCCGTCCCTCGCGAGGCCGCCGCCTGATGCTCATCAACGATCCCGACGTCCTGGCCGAGGTGACCGCCGCCGTCGACGCCTACGAAACCGCCCTGATGACCAACGACGTCGAGGCGCTGGACGGCTTCTTCCGTGACGCGCCCGAAACCGTCCGCTACGGCGTGGCCGAGAACCTCTACGGCTTCGCCGAGATCGCCGCCTTTCGAATCGGACGCTCCGGCGGCTCGCCCCTGCGCGATCGGCTGCGCACGGAAATCACCACTTTCGGGCGTGATTTCGCGGTCGCGAACGTCGAATTCCTGAGAACCGGGGCAAAACAGCCCGGTCGCCAGAGCCAGACCTGGCTGCGCACCGAGAACAGCTGGAAAATCGTGTCGGCGCACGTTTCCCTGCTCCAGGGCGGCGCCGATCAACGCCTTGCGCCATAGGGCTCCGGATAGTCCGAACAAGGACGATAAGTAAGTATGTCCTGACTTATGACCTAGTTTTGGGCGCCGTTGTCGCAGCGTGGTCAAATAGTGACACGGCCCAGACAAACTTCATCGGAGTGAGACGGAGTCGTCATCAACCCTTTTGATTTCGAACTGCGCATTGTGCATTGCACCCCACGCAACCGGGTCCTCCACCGGTGTTCGAAGGGGATTTCGAAATGACCACCCAAGCCAAGCTGCGCAACAGCGCCGCCTTCGGCGCCCTCCTGCTGGCCGCCGCCGTCGCGGCCCCGGCCCTCGCCCAGGACGCGCCGACCGCCCTCGACGACGTGATCGTCACCGCCCAGAAGCGTTCGGAAAACATCCAGGACGTGCCGGTCTCCGTCGCCGCCGTCTCAGGCGAGAAGCTGGCCGCGATCTTCGCCGCCGGTGAAGACGTCCTGGCCCTGTCGAGCCGCGTGCCGGGCCTCTACATCGAAAGCTCCAACGGCCGCGCCGCCCCGCGCTTCTACATCCGCGGCCTGGGCAACGCCGACTTCGACCTGGCCGCCTCGCAGCCGGTCTCGGTGATCATGGACGACGTCGTCCTCGAGAACGTCGTGCTCAAGAGCTCGCCGATTTACGACATCGAGCAAGTGGAAGTCCTGCGCGGCCCGCAAGGCACCCTGTTCGGCCGTAACACCACCGCCGGCATCGTCAAGTTCGACACCGTCAAGCCGAGCGAAGAGTTCAAGGCCAACGGCACGCTGACCTACGGCACCTACGGCTCGACCACCTTCGAAGGCGGCGTCGGCGGCGCCATCGTTCCGGACAAGGTCGCCGTCCGCCTGTCGGGCCTCTATCAGCACCGCGACGACTACATCGACAACACCTACACCGGCGTGAAGAACGCCCTGGGCGGTTACGATGAAAAGGCCGCCCGCCTGCAGATCCTGATGCACCCGGGCGAGAACACCGACGTCCTCGTCAACGCCCACACCCGCTCGCTCGACGGCACGGCCGCGGTCTTCCGCGCCAACATCCTCACCAAGGGCAGCAACAGCGTCAATTCGAACTTCGACCGTGACTCCGTCTACTACAACGGCGGCGCCAACAACCCGCAGAAGTACGACTCGACCGGCGTCTCGCTGAAGGTCGACCACGACTTCGGCGCGGTGAAGCTGACCTCGATCAGCGCCTACGAAACCGCCACCGGCCTCAGCCGCGGCGACATCGACGGCGGCGTGGCCGGCGTCGGCCCGGGCTCGATCCCGTTCGACTCCGACACCCAGGACTCGATCGGCGACCTCGACCAGGTCACCCAGGAAATCCGCCTGGCCAGCAACACCGACGGCAAGCTCGCCTGGCAGGTCGGCGCCTACTACTTCAAGTCGGCGTTCACCGTGACCACCGATCCGGGCTACGTCTCGCCGACCACTCTGGAGCACAAGAACACCTCGTGGGCCGTGTTCGGCCAGGGCTCCTACCAGTTCACCGACGCCCTGAAGGTGACCGCCGGCGTGCGCTGGACCGACGACGACAAGGACATGACCGTCCTGTCGAACCCGTACGGCACGATCGCCCCGGTGTCGGTCTCCGACAGCCAGGCCAGCTGGGACCTGTCGGCGTTCTACACCGTCACGCCCGACGTCAGCGTCTACGCCAAGGTCGCCCGCGGCTTCCGCGGTCCGTCGATCCAGGGCCGCGACATCGCCTTCGCCAGCCCGCCCTCGGTCGCCCAGTCGGAAACCATCCTGTCGTGGGAAGCCGGCGTTAAGAGCGAGCTGTTCGACCGTCGCGTCCGCCTGAACGGCGCGGTGTTCACCTACACCATCGACGACCCGCAGTTCACCGCCATCGGCGGCTCGAGCAACTCCAACCGCCTGATCAACGCCAAGAAGGGCGAGGCCTACGGCTTCGAAGTCGACGGCGAGTGGAAGGTGACGCCGAACCTGCTGGTCACGGCCGGCTACAGCTACAACCACACCGAAATCAAGGACAAGACGCTGGCCGTGGCCACGTGCTCGTTCGCCCAGTGCACGGTGACCGACCCGACGAACAGCAGCAGCCAGGCCCTGGTCGACGGCAACCCGTTCCCGAACGCGCCGGAATACATCCTGAACTTCTCGGCCCGCTATGACGTGCCGGTGGGTGAAGGCGGCGAGCTGTTCGCCCAGACCGACTGGTTCCGCCAGGGCTACACCAACTTCTTCCTCTACGAGAGCAAGGAGTACAACAGCAAGAACACCTTCGAAGGCGGCCTGAAGCTGGGCTACGCCCGCACCGACGGCGCTTACGAGGTGGCGGTGTTCGCCCGCAACATCACCAACGAGGTGAACCTGCGCGGCGCCATCGACTTCAACAACCTGACCGGCTTCGTCAACGAGCCGCGCATCGTCGGCATCTCGCTGAGCGCCCGCCGCTAAGCGAACCCGCGACTGACCCGATGGCGGCCCGGACGTTGAAAAACGCCCGGGCCGTTGTCGTTTTGACATGCTAGCGGCGCTGGCGGCGGCTAAGGTGGTCGGCTTTCACGGCGTCCAAAAGCGCTTGCAGAACAACGAGAAGAGTTCCGCCTACCGATGACGACCAAGATCATCTTCGACACCGATCCCGGCATCGACGACGCCATGGCCCTGCTGTTCATCGAGGCCAGCCCGGCGCTCGACCTGGTGGCGGTGACGACCGTGTTCGGCAACGCCGACATCGACACCACCACCCGCAACGCCCTCTATCTGAAGGATCGCTTCGGCCTGACCGCGCCGATCTTCAAGGGGACCGACAAGCCGCTGGTGCGTCCGCGCAATCCTTCGCCCACCTTCGTGCACGGCGAGAACGGCCTGGGCGACGTCGAGCTGGAAGGCCTGGTTCCCGCCCAGCCGGAAGCCAAGCCCGCCCACCAGGCGATCATCGACCTGGCCCGCGCCAATCCCGGCGAGATCACCCTGGTCGCCGTCGGCCCGCTGACCAACCTGGCCCTGGCGCTCGAGGCCGATCCGGAAGTGGCGACCCTGCTCAAGGGCGTGGTGATCATGGGCGGCGCCTTCGCCGTCGCCGGCAAGCCGGGCAACGTCACCCCCGTCGCCGAGGCCAACATCTGGAACGACCCGGAAGCCGCCGACCGCGTCTTCACCGCCCCCTGGCACGTCACCGTCATCGGCCTGGACGTCACCACCCAGGTGATCATGAGCCCCGACTTCATGGAGGCGCTGGAAGCCTCGGCCGGTCCGGCCGGCCAGTTCCTCAACGCCATCTCCAAGCCCTACGCCGCCTTCTACGGCAGCCGCGACGGCATCGTCGGCTGCTGCGTCCACGACGCCGCGGCCGTGGCCTACGTCATCGACGAGAGCCTGTTCGAGGTGCGCCGCGGCTCGGTGCGCGTGGTCACCGAGGGCATCGCGCTGGGCCAGACCCTGCAAAAGGTGGAAGGCGAACTCTACGGCCCCTCGGCCTGGGACGACCAGCCGATCCACAGCGCCGCCATCAAGGTCGACGCCGACCGCCTGCTGGCGCTCTACGCGCGGACGATGAACGGGGTGGTGGCGTAAGGCAACGAACCTCCCCCTCTGGGGGAGGCGACCGCGCAGCGGTCGGTGGGGGGAGTTTTTGCGAGATCGGCCAGAGCCGCGGAAGCTGAAAACGTCCCCCCTCCGGCCCTTCGGCGACACCTCCCCCACGGGGGGAGGTTCCTGTTTTTCTGGACTCGGTTACCGCCGATGCCGCTCCACGCCCGCCAGGTACGTCCGCGCCACCACCCGGTCATCCCCGAGCACGGTCAGGGCGAACAGCCGGTCCTCCAGCCCCTTGGCCGCCGCCAGCCGGCGCTTCAGCAGCGGCGTCGCGGCCAGGTCCAGCACCAGGAAGTCGGCCTCCTTGCCGGGCGCCAGATTGCCGATGCGGTCGTCCAGATCCAGCGCCCGCGCCCCGCCCAGGGTGGCCAGGTACAGCGCGTGGAACGGATCCAGCGCCTCGCCCCGCAGCTGCCCCACCTTGTAGGCCTCGCCCAGGGTGTGAAGGATCGAGAAGGTCGTGCCGGCCCCGACGTCGGTGCCCATGCCCACCTTCACCCCGTGCGCGCAGGCCTCGTCCAGCGGAAACAGGCCCGAGCCGAGGAACAGGTTCGAGGTCGGGCAGAAGGCCACCGCCGCGTCCCCGGCCGCCAGCCGCCGGAACGCATCGCCCCGCAGGTGGACGCAGTGGGCGAAGACCGAACGCTTCCGCACCAGGCCGAACCGCTCGTAGACGTCCAGATAGTCGGCCGCGCCCGGAAAGAGCTGCGCGGTCTCGTCGATCTCGCGCGAGTTCTCGGAAAGGTGGGTCTGCATCCAGACGCCCGGATGGGCGGCCAGAACCTCTCCCGCCATTTCCAGCTGGGCGTCGGTGCAGCTGATCGCGAAGCGCGGGGTCACCGCGTAGCCCAGCCGCCCCTTGCCGTGCCAGTCGGCGATCAGGCTTTCCATGTCGGCGCGGGCGCTCTCCACCGTGTCGGTCAGGCCGAGCGGCGCGTTGCGGTCCATCAGGGTCTTGCCGGCGATCAGCCGCATGTCGCGCGCATGAGCCTCGGCGAACAGCGCGTCCACCGAGCCCTTGTGCACCGAGCCGAACACCAGGGCCGTGGTCGTGCCGTTGCGCAGCAGCTCGTCGACGAAGAAGCCCGCCGCCTCCTTCGCATGGTCGGGATCGGCGAAGGCCGCCTCGGCCGGAAAGGTGTGCTGCTCCAGCCAGTCGAGCAGCTGCGCGCCGTGGGCGGCGACGATGTCGACCTGCGGGAAATGGATGTGGGTGTCGATGAAGCCCGGCGTGATCCAATGGCCGGTCAGGTCCTCGACCGGAACCTCGGCATGGGCGCGCGCCAGCTCGGCGTAGTCGCCGCACGCCACGACCTTGCCCTGGTCGACGACCAGCAGCCCGTCCTCGTGGAAGGCGACCGCTTCCCCGCTCTTCGTCGGATCTTCCCGCAGGTGGAGGATCGACGCCCTAAACGCTCGCACTCTGTCCCTCGTCGTTGCTCGCCTGGGCGGCCTCCAGCCGCATCAGGAGGTCGGCCGCCACCGAGACGGCGATCACCTCCGGCGCCTTGCTCTTCAGGCCCGGCAGGCCGATCGGGCAGGTCAGGCGGTTCAGCGTCACCGCAGAAAACCCGTCGTCGCGCAGGCGATGCATGAACCGCGCCCTCTTGGTCTTGGAGCCGATCAGGCCCAGATAGTCAAAGCCGCCGCCCGCCAGCCCGGCCGAGGCCAGGGCGTAGTCCAGGGCGTGGTCGTGGGTCAGGATCAGGCCGTAGGCGTCGTTCGCCGCGCCCATGGCCAGGGCCGCCAGCTCGGCCGGCGCGCGCACCACGACGCCCGGGATCTCGGCCGCCTCGGGCCGGCTGTCATACCAGAAAAGCCTGAACGGCAGGGGCGCGAAGGCCCGGGCGATCGCCTGGCCCACATGGCCGGCCCCAAACAGCAGCACCGGCCGGCGCGGGGCCTCGCTGCGCTCGACCAGCTCGTCGCCCAGCTCGGGCCGCTTGCCGCGCGCGGCGGCCGGCGCCCCGCCCAGCGCCACGGCCGGCGGATCG
>JASGDR010000372.1:0-3325 GCA_047607095.1 Caulobacter sp. | reverse complement strand
CCTCCAACACCCCCAATAGCGCCAATGCTTATCTGGTCGTCCAGAACGATGGCGATGTGGTGATCTACAACAGCCTCAACCAGTCCGTCTGGTCGACGGGAACCGGGGGCCATTAGGAAGATAAGCTTCGGCACTGTGTCTTCGTACGGCAAGCATATGGAGCGTGGCCCAGCCGGTCCACCGGCTCGTGGGCGCAATTGAAAGTTCGCATAAGTAGCCGGCAAGCTAGGTGCTTCCCTGACTGCGACAATAGAGTTGCGCACCCAGCGACGCCGGGCCGACACCCTGGCGCTCGAACTTGGCCTCCGCCACCCGGCAGATCTTAGGGGGCACATCGGGGGAGCCGGACACATCTAGAACGCCGGTCGTCAGCACGATGCCGCCATCGTCGCCCAGATCGTATCGACGGAAGTGCGCAGCAATGAGTATCCCGACGCGGATCTCTACAACGGCTGACTTGGCACAGATCGCGGCGCTCAACAGCGCTGCCAGTGATAAGATGAGACGGGAAAGCCCCCTACCACCTTATCCGGGCTCCCCGTTCATGGTGGACCTATTCGAACTCCCCAAGCAAGCGCTCCCACAAAGTCAAACCGGTCACTGCTTCGCGGGGGCATTGAACCCGGCCATCTGTCGCCTTGGAGACGACCATGCAACAGCGCGCAGATTCTCAACTAAACTCCCAGAAACGATTTTACCCCGTAGGATCCAGCACCACCCCGTGGGTGATCGATGGCTGCAAAACCGGGACGTGCTTCTTGCCAGCGACCCAGGCGTCGATCATGTCGGCCCACTCCTGCAGCATGTGCATGCGGGCGTGGGCGTATTCGGCGATGTTGTAGACTCGCCGCGCGGTGCGCCGATCGACGTGGGCCAAGCACTTTTCGATCCAATCGCCGTCGAACCCGACCTCGTTGAGCAGGGTCGATCCCGTTCGGCGCAGATCATGGACAGTGAAGGGCGCCAGCGGCTGGTCATTCTTGCGGGCCAACTCGGCGATGGCGGTGGTCACACGATTAAAGGTGGCCCGCGACATCGGCTGGTCGGCCTCGTAGCGCGACGGCAGGAGGTAGGGCGAATTCCCCGCGCAGGTCTTCAGGGCGATCATGATGTCGAGCGCCTGGCGCGACAGATAGACGTTGTGCGGCTTGCCGCTCTTCATCCGCTCGGTCGGGATGGTCCAGACCGCGTTGACGAAGTCGACCTCGTCCCAGGTTGCGAAGGTCAGTTCGCTCTTTCGGACCATGGTCAGCAGGATCAGCTTCATCCCGAGCCGGATGGTCGGCAGTGTCGGCACCTTCTCCAGGAGCGGATACATAATCCGGATCTCCTTGGGGCTCAGGGAACGCTCACGCGGCACGAAGGTGGCGATCGATGAGGGCCGCACGTCGTTGGCAGGGTTCTGCACCTTCTCGCCGTTCATACGAGCATTGGCGTAGACCAGCTTGATCACCTCGCGCACGTGAAGGGCCGTGGCCGGCGCATCGCGATCCTTGATCTTCTGACAGAGGTTTCGGATGTCGAGCGGCTCGATCTCTGTAAGCAGCCGGTTCTGGAACGGCGCAGCGATGTCGCGCTCGTAGATGCTCCGACGCAGGGCGCGGGTGCTGTCGGCCATCCGGGCGTTCTCCAGCCAGTCCTCTGCGAACTCCCCGAACGTTCTGGCCGCCTGGATCTTGGCCTTGGCGCGCTGCTTTTCAATCGCGGGCGAACGGCCTTCACGGACCGCTTTGCGCGCTTCCATCGCCAGTTCCCGAGCCCGCAGCAGCGTGATGCCGTCCGGGCCGTAGCGGCCCAAGTTCAGGCTCTCACGTCGACCGTTGAGGCGGTAGTCGAGCCGGAACGTGATCGAGCCGGTCGGAAACACCATGACGTATATGCCGTCACGGTCGGCCACCTTGTAGAGTTTTTCCTTTGGTTTCAGATGCTTGAGCTTGCTGTCGGTGAGCATGACGATCTCCGGCGAGACCGAAAACGCATCAAAATGGCCGCAAAAATACGTCACCCGAAACGTCCGGGTGCTTTCGCCTTTTCGATAGCGATTTCAGGGACTTAGGGTCTAAAAAAATACCGTCATGACGTATTTTCCTGACGGTATATCGCCTAACGTCAATTGGGCAAGCCGAGCGACTTGCCGTCAGCCATACCGACAAACGAAAAGAGCGCCGGCGATTGCCGGCGCTCCTCACTGAACGAAAACACATTTTATTTCATTGACTTAGGATAGTTTTCCGATACCCTGAGAGAGCCTCGGAATGACGCACCATCACTCCCACTCGATCGTGCCGGGGGGCTTGCTGGTGACGTCGTAGACGACGCGGTTGACGCCTCGGACCTCGTTGATGATCCGGGTGGCGGTCTTGCCGAGGATTTCCCAGGGGAATTCGAAGAAGTCGGCGGTCATTCCGTCGGTCGAGGTCACCGCGCGCAGGGCCAGGACGTTTTCGTAGGTGCGGGCGTCGCCCATGACGCCCACGGTCTTGACCGGCAGCAGCACGGCGAAGGCCTGCCAGATCTTGTCGTAGAGGCCGGCGTTGCGGATCTCTTCGAGATAGATGGCGTCGGCGTCCTGCAGGACCTTGACCTTCTCGGGCGTGATCTCGCCCGGGATGCGGATGGCCAGGCCCGGGCCGGGGAACGGGTGGCGGCCGACGAAGGCGGGCGCCAGGCCCAGCTCGACGCCCAGGGCGCGGACCTCGTCCTTGAAGAGCTCGCGCAGCGGCTCGACCAGCTTCAGCTTCATGTAGTCGGGCAGGCCGCCGACGTTGTGGTGGCTCTTGATGACCGCCGACGGGCCGCCGCGGGCCGAGACGCTCTCGACGACGTCGGGATAAAGCGTACCCTGGGCCAGGAACTGCGCGCCGTCGATCTTGGCGGCTTCCTTGTCGAAGACGTCGATGAAAAGCTTGCCGATGGTCTTGCGCTTGGTCTCGGGGTCGGACACGCCCGCCAGTTCGCCCAGGAACAGGTCGCCGGCGTCCACATGGACCAGCGGGATGTTGTAGTGGTCGCTGAACAGGGTGACGACCTGGTCGGCCTCGTTTTTACGAAGAAGGCCCGTGTCGACGAAGACGCAGGTCAGCTGGTCGCCGATCGCTTCATGGATGAGCACGGCGGCCACCGCGCTGTCGACGCCGCCCGACAGGCCGCAGATCACCTTGCCGTCGCCGACCTGGTCGCGGATCTTCTGCACCATCTCCTGGCGGAAGGCCGCCATGGTCCAGTCGCCCTTCTGGCCGGCCAGCTTCAGGAAGTTCCGGTAGATCTGGACGCCGTTGACCGTGTGATAGACCTCGGGGTGGAACTGGACGGCGTAGATCTTCTT
>JASGDR010000371.1:0-5260 GCA_047607095.1 Caulobacter sp. | reverse complement strand
TGCAACCAGTTCCTCGACGCCGAGGGGGCCAAGTCGGCGGCCTCGGGCCTCGGCTTGATCACCGACATCTTCCTGCGCCTGATCAAGATGATCATCGCGCCGCTGGTCTTCACGACCCTGGTGGCGGGCATCGCCCACATGGAGGACGCCGCCGCGGTGGGCCGCATCGGCGCCAAGACCCTGGGCTGGTTCATCGGCGCCTCGGCCGTCTCGCTGCTGCTGGGCCTCCTGATGGTCCACCTGCTGGCCCCGGGCCACGGCCTGCACCTGGTCGAGGCCGCCGTCTCGACCAAGCCGGCCGCCACCACCGAGGCCTTCACCCTCAAGGGCTTCATCACCCACCTGGTCCCGACCTCGATCTTCGACGCCATGGCCAAGAACGAGATCCTGCAGATCGTCGTCTTCTCGCTGTTCGTCGGCACCGCCGTGGCCGCCCTCGACGACAAGGCCCCCCAGGTGCTGCACCTGGTCGAGCAGTGCGCCCAGATCATGCTCAAGGTCACCGGCTTCGTCATGAAGCTGGCCCCGCTGGCCATCTTCGCCGCCCTCGCCTCGACCATCGCCACCCAGGGCCTGGCCATGCTGGGCACCTACGCCAAGTTCGTGCTGGGCTTCTACGGCGCCATGGCCACCCTGTGGCTGCTGCTGTTCGCCGCCGCCTTCGTAGTGCTGGGCAAGCGCGCCGTCCCGCTGTTCGGCGTCATCCGCGAGCCGGCCCTGCTGGCCTTCTCCACCGCCTCTTCCGAGGCCGCCTATCCCCGCATCCTCGACAGCCTGCCCAAGGTGGGCGTGCGCCGCCGCATCGTCTCGTTCGTCCTGCCCCTGGGCTATTCGTTCAACCTCGACGGCTCGATGCTCTACTGCACCTTCGCCACCATGTTCATCATGCAGGCCCACGGCGTGCACCTGACCATCCAGCAGCAGATCTTCATGCTGCTGCTCCTGATGGTCACCTCCAAGGGCATCGCCGGCGTGCCCCGCGCCTCGCTCGTCGTGATCATGGCCACCCTCACCTATTTCGGCCTGCCCGAGGCCTGGATCGCCCTCGTCCTCGGCGTCGACCACCTGCTCGACATGGGCCGCTCGGCCACCAACGTCGTCGGCAACTCCGTCGCCGCCGCCGTCGTCGCCAAGTGGGAGGGCGAGCTCGACGACGTCGACCCCGAGCTGCTCGCCAAGGCCTGAGCCGCTCCACGATCAAAAACACGAAAGGGCGGGGCCTCGCGGCTCCGCCCTTTCTTTTTGGCGATGACTTTCGGGAGGGAGCGCTCCTCCCGCCCCCACCAAATCCCGCCTTCCTCGCCCTTGTGGCGAGGGCCCATGCCGGCGGCCGCTCAGACCCTGGCCATGCTCAAAAGGTCTGAGCAGGTTGAACCGTGGATCCTCGCCACAAGGGCGAGGAAGGCGAAGAAAGAGAGCAGACGAAGAGAGTGCTAGCGGCCCGCCCCTACTTCACCGTCTTGTCGACCGTCTCGCGGGTGACGGCGTGATAGAGCGGCCGGGCTTCGGCGTAGATCCGCTTGGCGATCGGCCGGCCCCAGTCGCCCTGCGCCCAAAGGGCCGCGAACAGCGGGGCGACGAACTTGCGGCGGCCCTGGCCGGTCAGGAACTGCTCCAGCGAGGCCACGGCCGGATCGTAGCGGTTGGCCACGGCCAGTTCGAGCCAGGCGAAGCGGATCTCGCTGTTGCCCTGGGCCGACAGGCCGAAGGCGGCCTCGACGGCGGCCAGCTGCTCGGGCGTCAGCTTGCGCGGAAGGCTGTCGACGAAGCGCACGCGCTCGGACGTGCCCCAGCCCTTCCAGGCCTCGACCGGCGCGGCGCCGCCCTCGGCGAAAGCCTTGGCGGCGGCGTCCACAGGCTCGAAAGCCTTGGACCGCACGTGGACGGCGTTCTCGGGCAGGCCCGGCTGGTAGACCCAGCGCTGGACGTCGATCTTCTTTTCCAGGGCCGCGTCGCCCTTGAACAGGTTGGCGCGCAGGTCGGCGATGAAGCCCTCGGCGGTCTGCGGCTGGAAGGCGTGACGGTCGAAATAGCCGCGCAGATAGGCGTCCCAACGCTCGCGGCCGACCTCCTTCTCGATGGTGCGCAGGAAGGCCGCGCCCTTCTCGTAGGGGATGTCGGTCATGCCGTCGTCGGGATCGCGGCCGGTCAGGTCGATGTGCAGGCGGGTGTCGGGGGCGGTCGGGCCGCCGGCCTCGGTGATCGCTTCCTGCAGGTCGGTCCAGCCCAGGTCGGCCAGCATCGAGGCCGTGTCCTTGCCGTAGAGGGCCTCCATGATCCGGTTCTCGAAATAGACCGTGAAGCCCTCGTTGAGCCAGAAGTCGGCCCAGGTGGCGTTGGTGACCAGGTTGCCCGACCAGGAGTGCGCCAGTTCGTGCGCCACCAGGCTGACCAGCGAGCGGTCGCCGGCGATCACCGTGGGGGTGGCGAAGGTCAGGCGCGGGTTCTCCATGCCGCCGAACGGGAACGACGGCGGCAGGACCAGCAGGTCGTAGCGGCCCCAGCGGTAGGGGCCGTAGAGCTTCTCGGCGGCCTCGACCATCTTCTCGACGTCGGCGAACTCCCAGGCGGCGGCCTTCAGGGTCGAGGGCTCGGTATAGATGCCGGTGCGCGGGCCCAGCGGTTGGAAGGCCAGGTCGCCGATGGCGATGGCGATCAGGTAGGGGGCCACCGGCTTGTCCATCCTGAAGCGATAGGCGCGGCCGCCGCCGGCGACGGGCTCGCCGTCGGGCGTCAGCATCTCGGCGCTCATCACCGCCTTCAGGCCCTCGGGCGCGACGATGCGGGCGGTCCAGGTCTGGCGGACGCCCGGGCTGTCCTGGGTGGGGATCCAGGTGCGGTTGAGGATCGCCTCGCCCTGGCTGAACAGGTACGGCTTGACCTTGCCCGCCGTCTGCGACGGCGACAGCCATTGCAGGGCCGCGCCGTCGGGGGCGCTTTCATAGGCGATGACGATGCGCTTGGCGCCGGCCAGGGTCACGGTCAGCGGCGCGCCCAGATGCGGGTCGAACGCGCCGAGGCTCCACTTCAGCGCCCGACCTCGCGCGTCGGTGATCGACTTGATCTTCAGGCCCTTGGTGTCGAGCACGACTTCCTTGGCGCCGGGGGCCAGCAGCAGGTCGAGGGCGGCCTTGCCGACCATCTTCTTGCCGTCGAAGTCGGCCGTCAGGTCGAGGTCGACATGGGTGACGCGGGCGATGCGCGGCTTGGCGTAGGAGTGGATGTCCAGCGCGTCGGAGGCGGTCGACAGCGGGGCGATCATCGGCTTGGCGGCGGGGGCGGCCAGCGCCAGGGCCGGAACGGCGGCGCCGCCGCAGAGAAGCAGCGCCAGCAGGGCCGCGCGCGAAGTGGTCTGGATCGAGGACATGACGGGCGATGAATCCGTGAAAGCGGAACGTGCGCCCCTTATTCCAGATACCAGGCCCTACAGATAGTCGAGCAGGCTCATGCCGGTCTTGAGCGTTCCGTCGGCGTCGAACATCGAGGAAAGCCTGGTCGACAGGTTCTGCAACGAGACCATCTTGTCGTAGAGGGCGGGCGTCCAGCCGGCGGCCTCCCGCTCCTCGTCGCTCATCGAGACGTATTGGGAAACGAGGGTGCGGCCGAAGGCCGAGCCGTCGCCCGACTTCTGGGCCGACTTCCAGCTCGACGACACGCCGTCGCGGCTGCGCGCGCGGATCTCGGCGGCGGCTTCCTTGACCTCGTGCTCGGAGAACCCGCCGCCCTTGTTGAGCGCCACGGCCGACAGCGAGCGGTCGTCGAAACGGGAAAAATCGATGGTCCCGGCGTCGGCGTCGCGCGCCATGCCCTCGCCCGTCGCCAGCGAATACTGGCGGTCCAGCGCGGTGCGGACGTCGGAGACCACGTCGTCGATGTCGCGCGAGCGCGGGTTGGAGACGACGCCGCCATTTTCCTTGAGGTAGGCGGCGACCGGATCGTCGGCGACGCCGGTCGGGGCGGTTCCCGGCTTGGCGGTCGCCTGGCGCAGGCCCTCGACCAGCGCGGCCTTCGCGCTCTGCCAGGCCAGCGTCCCCTTCTCCTCGGTTCCGGCGGCCTCGTGGCGGGTCAGGGCGGCCTTGTAGAGGCCGGCATAGTCGCCGGCGACCCGGGCGTCGGCGGCGGGACCGGCCAGAGCCTTGTCCTGGCCGGCCTTCAACTGAAGGCCGGCGACCACCTGCTCCTCGATCGGAAAGCCGCCGCCCTGGTTGGAGGCGATGGCGTAGAGGCCGCGGCGGTCGAGACCCGAGACGTCGATCGTCGCCTTGCCGTCCTTCAGGGCGCTGGTCGCCTTGGCGGCCGACAGCAAGGCGTCGAGGCTCTTGCGGGCGTCGGAGATCACGGTGGAAAGGCTTCGGCCGTCGGAACCGGCGGCGGCCAGGGCGGCCTGGGCCTCGGCCGACAGGGTGACGCTGACGCTGGCGCCCGACTTGGCGGCTTCCGCGGCCTTGGCCTGGGTTTGGGCGGCGGTTGTTCCCGTCTGGCCGCTCGTCGCGCCCGCATAGGCGTAGGCGGCGGCATAGCCCTGCGACCCGATCCTGGTCATCACGCACTCGAAGCCGATTCAACTCCGGCGAGTTGTATCAGCTGAGCCGCGATTTGAAATGTTTGGAAATCAGAAGGTTGGTTGGTTAACCGGCCGCCCCTTCCTCGGTGCGTGGTCCTCGCCCTTCGACAGGCTCAGGGTGAGGACCATTTCGCAGGCCGTGCAGTAGAACCTCACCCTGAGCTTGTCGAAGGGCGAGGTCGGCCCCTCAGTCCGCGTGCCCCGGCGTCCGGGGCGTCGCCCAGGGCTCGGAGACGTCGGCCAGGGCGGCCTCCACGCAGTCGACGCTGACCCGCAGGTCGCCGCCGCCGGCGAAGGTCAGCAGGATCACGCCGCCCGGGGCTTCCGCTCCGGGCTCGAACGACACCGACAGCAGCTCGACCACCGCCTGCTTGGCGTCGCGGCGCAGGTTGCGGGCCTGGACGCCGACGACGTCGCCCAGCTGCAGGGCCGAACGCACGCGCTCGCCGCCCTTCTTCCCGCCCCCCGCTTCCCAGCGGAAGCGGTTGCAGGCGAGCGTCAGGGTGCGGGCGGCGGCGTCCCAGCGGATGTCGCCGATCTTGGCGACGGCGTCCTGCAACGCCGCCGAGATCACCGGCAGGTCTTCCGGCTCGTGGGCCAGCAGGCGGAGGGGCGCGGCGCTCATGACCTAGAGCTCCGGCTCGCCATCGCCCTTGATGCGACGCACCTGGGCCCCGCAGGCGCCCAGCTTCTCTT
>JASGDR010000370.1:0-3389 GCA_047607095.1 Caulobacter sp. | reverse complement strand
GCCGATGAACCCCAGCTCGTTCACGCACCGCTCCAGCTCGGCGATCGAGCCCGACAGGTCCGCCTCGGGCGACTGCGGCAGCATGCAGACCCCGGCGAAGGTCTCCGGATAGAGGTCGACCACCCGCTTGATCAGGTCGTTGCAGCGCTCGGCCCAGGCGCGGCTGACGCCCTCGTCGCCCACGTGGTGGGCCATGGTCGAGGCGCGGGGGCTGAAGATGGTCATGTCGGCGCCGCGCTCGCGGATCAGCCGCAGCTGCGCGCCTTCGACGGACTCGCGGATCTGGTCGTCGGAGATGGCGGGATAGAGGGGCGGGGGAGCCTGGTCCCTGAAGGCCTTCACCTGCTCGTCGCGCCAGGCGTTGTGGGGCTCCGGCGCGGTCGTGTAGTGGCCGTGGCAATCGATGATCAGGCTCATGCGGAGAGAACTTTCCTTACCGCGCGGGGGCGAGGCCGCGTGGCCGGAAAATGCCCGCGCCGCCGGGGCCTGTCGTATCGGATCGTCGGAACGGCTATGCCGCCCGGTTATAGGCCGGGCGAGATCTTCACGGGCTCCATCTTTGGGGTGAGGAGGTGAACGACGAGCAGGGCGACGAGATAGGCGCTGCCGGCGATGATGAAGATGGGGGTGTAGGTCCCGACGGTCTCGAGGACCTGGCCGATGTACTTGGAGAAGGCCATGCCGCCCAGTGCGCCGACCATGCCGCCGATGCCGACGACGGAGCCGACGGCGCCGCGGGGGAAGACGTCGGAGGGCAGGGTATAGAGGTTGGCCGAGAAGCCCTGGTGGGCGGCGGTTGCGACGCCGATGATGAGGACGGCCAGCCAGACGGAGGAGGCGTAGGAGGCGAACATCACCGGCACGGCCAGGAGGGCGCAGATCAGCATGGTGGTCTTGCGGGCGCGGTTGATGCTGAAGCCGCGCTTCATCAGGTTGGACGACAGCCAGCCGCCGGCGACCGATCCGACGTCGGAGAGCAGGTAGATGGCGATCAGGGGCGGGCCGAAGGTCTTCAGGTCCAGGCCGTAGCGCTTGCCCAGGAAGTCGGGCAGCCAGAACAGGAACATCCACCAGATCGGATCGATGAGGAACTTGCCCAGGGCGTAGGCCCAGGTCTCGCGCTTGGTCAGCAGCTTGGCCCAACCGATCTTCTCGACGGGGTCGGCGGGGTCCTGCTCGATGTGGGCCAGTTCGGCCGCGCCGACCGACTTGTGCTCGCGCGGGCGGCGGTAGACCAGCAGCCAGATGGGCAGCCAGATCAGGCCGGCCAGGCCGGTGACGATGAAGGCCATCTGCCAGCCGAAGGCGATGACGATGCCGGGCACGACCAGGGGAGTGACGATGGCGCCGATGTTGGTGCCGGCGTTGAAGATGCCGGTGGCGAAGGCGCGCTCCTTCTTGGGGAACCACTCGGCCACGGCCTTGATGCCGCCGGGGAAGCCGCCGGCCTCGCCGACGCCCAGGCCCATGCGGGCGAAGACGAAGCCGCCGAAGCCCTTGGCCGCGGCGTGGGCGATGTGGGCGATCTGCCAGATGGCGAAGGCCACGCCGAAGCCCCAGCGGGCTCCGATCTTGTCCATCACCTTGCCCCAGGCCAGGTACGCCACCGCGTAGGCCAGTTGGAAGTAGAAGACGAGATCGGCGTAGTGCTTCTCGTTCCAGCCGAACTCGTGGGACAGATCCGCCTTCAGAAGGCCGATCGTCTGCCGGTCCACATAGTTGATGACCATCGCCGCGAACAGCAGGCTGACGATCACCCAGCGATACCGACCGATCTTCTCGGACGGCGCAGGAGCCGCGGGGATGTCCATCGACGTCGTCTTCCTTACCCTAGTTTTTGTTTTGATTGTTTTTCGGCCCTTGGGCCGTCAGGCGGGAACCGCCTTGCAGCGCACCTCGCCCAGATCGCCGAAGCTTACGGTCGATTCCTCGCCGGCCGCGATGTCGTGGATGCCGGTGCTGGCGCCGGTGGTGACGATCATGCCCTTCTTCAGCGGGCGGCCGCGCGAGGCGACGTGACCGAGCAGGAAGGCCAGCGCCGCCAGCGGCGACCCGGGGATCGAGGCCGCGCCGCCCTTGCCGACGCTGACCCCGCTGATGAAGGTCTCGGCCGGCATGGCCTCCCAGCCGATCTCGCGCCAGTTCCCGATCACGGGGCCCAGAATCTGGCCGTCGTTGTTGCCGAAGTCGGAGACCACGATGGGCGGACCCAGTTCGTTGATGGTCTTCAGCGGGCTGCCGGCGATCTCGACGCCCAGGATCAGCTCGCCGACATATTCGGCCGCCTCGTCGGCGGTCCACTCGGTCTTGCCCTCGGGGGCGTCCTTGGAGAGGCGGATGATGAACTCGGCCTCGACGGCGCAGAAGCCGCCGGGAATGGCGCGGAACGGGGTCGGTTCGGCGCCGGCGTCCCAGACGTTCCCGGCGAAGATGCAGCCGGCCAGGCGATCGACGCCCAGGCGCTCGCGGTGCTGCGGCGGGACGAGGCCGACCTTCCAGCCGACCAGCTCGTCGGGCCACAGGTCGATGGCGATGTCCTGCACCGCGTAGCCGTCGGCCATGGTCTGGGGCAGGGCGCCGCCGGGATAGCCGGGAACGCTGACGCCCTTCTGACGGGCTTCGACGAATTGGGAGGCGATCGACGCCGGTGCGAATAGGTCGCTCTGCGCCTCAGAAACGGTCACGCCGCGTACCCTCCCTCGAATAACTCACTGCCGGTCCGTTAATCGGACCTGGGCTGTCTCTAGTGGAAACCGGTGTCATTGGCAATTGGTCCACTGAAACACGTCGCGGCGGGAAGGGGAACCGTTCTCGAACCCGGAGACTCTTGTTTTCAGCGGAGGACCGAGAAATGACCCAGCCGCAGCTGGCCGAGTATCGCCGCAAGCGCGACTTCGCCAAGACCGCCGAGCCCAGCGGCGCGCGAGCGGCGGCGGCCGCTCCGCACCTGCGATTCGTCGTCCAGAAGCACGCCGCCACGCGGTTGCACTACGACTTCCGGCTGGAGGTCGACGGGGTGTTGAAGTCGTGGGCGGTGACCCGGGGGCCCTCGCTCGATCCCGCCGACAAGCGGCTGTCGGTCGAGGTCGAGGACCATCCGCTCGACTATGGCGACTTCGAAGGGACGATCCCCAAGGGCCAGTACGGCGGCGGTACGGTGCAGCTGTGGGACCGCGGCTTCTGGGCGCCCGAACCGGGCTTCGAGGACGTCGGCGAGGCCCTGAAGAAGGGCGAGCTGAAGTTCGTGCTGGAGGGCGAGCGCCTGCATGGCGGCTGGGTGCTGGTGCGCTTGGCCTTTCCGTCCCTGGCGTTGCGGTCGCGGCTCATCCGCACCAGCACCCATCCGCCATGCAGGCGCTCGCCCTCCAGCACGAACTTCAGCTCGCCCT
>JASGDR010000369.1:0-2855 GCA_047607095.1 Caulobacter sp. | reverse complement strand
CCTGTCCGGACATCGATGTGCTGGTCAGTGATCTGTCCGATCCAGTCCCGTTTCGACATACGGGCGTCGGCGACGTCATCCAGGTTCGCCCCGGTCAGGCGGGCCAGACCGTCTCGAAGTCTCGAAGGCGCTCGTAGGCGGCCGCCATCTGGAGCACGCCCAAATCGTCGTAGTGATGACCGACGATCTGCAAGCCGATCGGCAGGCCGTTGCCGGGATCAAAGCCACCATTGATCGCGATCGCCGGATTGCCGGTCTGGTTCCAGACCGGGGTATAGAGGGCGCTCCCCTCCCCCGGCTTGCCGGCCTGCGGCGCCTCAGCTGGAAACCCGCTGAACGCCGAAACGGGCGTGAGGAGGTAGTCGTAGTCCGCCATCTGCCCCAAAACCCGCGCCTTCGTCGCCTCCAAACGATCCATCGAGGCGCCGACGTCGATCGCCGAATACTCTCCGATCTTGTCAAACCAGGCTGAGAAGTGGTCGGGAACGAAAACCCTGGCCGCTTCTGGCAGTCGGCGAAACTCGTTGTAGCCTCGGATCAGGAACAGAACGCCCACGATCTCCATGAAGTCCGCCCCGACGACCGAAGGCAGAGTGTCGACGATCGCGCCCGCGGCGGCGAAGGCGGCCGCGGCCCGCTCCACGGCTGCGGCCACGGCCGGCTCGGGCGGTCGGCCACTGTCTCCTTCCAGGATCAGACCGATGCGCACGCCCCGCAGATCCCGGTCCAGCGCCTCGTGATAGCGCGTCGGATCGGGAGGCAGAGAGCCGTAGTCGCGCCGATCAGGCTGAGCCAAGATGGTGAGCAGCAAAGCGTTATCGGCCACGGTCCGCGTGATCGGGCCCGCTGATCGAACCGGGCTGGGCGGCAAATGAGGGATCCGCCCCTGGGTCGGCTTTAGCCCGACGAGCCCGCAAAGCCCCGCCGGGATGCGGACTGACCCGCCGATATCGGACCCCACGGCCAATGGCCCACAGCGCGCCGCGATCGACGCCGACGCGCCGCTGCTGGAGCCTCCGGGGTTGAAGGCCAGGTTCCAGGGGTTGCGCGTCACGCCATAGGCGCTGCTGACGCCGGACGCCAACAACCCAAAATCTGGCATCGTGGTCTTGGCGAAGACGATCGCGCCCGCCGCCTTCACGCGGGCCGTCGGCGGGGCGTCGTAGCCGCTGGGCTTGGCGCCGAGATTGGCCTTCATGCCACGCAGCATGGGGCGGCTCGCCTCGGCGATGCTGTCCTTGATCGTGATCGGCACCCCGTCAAGCAACCCCTTGGGCGCGCCCTGGGCCCAGCGCGTTTCCGCGGCGCGCGCCTCGGCCAGCGCCACCTCGCTATCGACGAAGACCAAGGCGTTGATGTCGGGATTGACCCGCTCGACACGCGCCAGGACGGACTCCATCACCGCCACCGGCGAAAGGCTTCGCTCGGCGTAAGCGCTCAGCATCTCGCTCGCGGTCAGTTCGAAAAGTTCCCGGGTCACGCGCCCCTCCCTCATTGCCTGAGGCAAACGCTAGCGGCCGAGGTATGTGTTGTAAATCTGCGTTTTTATGTTGATATGTGTGGACATGCATATTGTTCCGTGATGACTGGAAACAGGCAGATTCCGGTCATCACAGGCATGAGGCATGACGATAGGGGCACCTTCTGAGAGACTGAACCGAGCGCTGGAACGCTTGCCCCCTCTGGCTGGGCGCAGCTGGACGCCTCAGCCCGCCAGCTACCCCAACACCCTCCCCAGTCATGCGGGATTGGACGCCGCCGGCTTCATTTTGCTGACCGACCACCACGCCCCCTACTTCCTCAAACTCTACCACCCCGGCGAACCTGGCTTTGACATCAACCAGGCCGCCGTCAGCTCGCAACGAGCGGGAGAGCTGAACATTGGCCCCCAGCTTCTGGCGGCCGATGCAGCGCTTGGCGTGCAGCTCTTCGCCTATATGGGAGCGCCTTGGCGTCCCGCCTCAGCTTCGGACTTCGACGCCCCTACGACCCGCGCCAACGCCGCGCGGCTCTTAAAGCGTTGGCACGCCGGCGCCCCCTTGGGGGCGCTTGCCACCTCAACGGATCAGTGGATCCAGCAGACCCAAGCCACCTTCGGCGACCGCCTAGCGATCCTCATGCCGGCCTGGGGCGTGTTGCGAACCTGGGCCGAACGGATTGCAGACGCCTTGAACGCAGCCGGCCACGATCCAAGCCCCCTGCACGGCGAAGTCTACATCTCCAACTTCCTAGTTGGCGCGGACGAGGCCCTGGCGCTGGTCGATTTCGACCACGCCGCGGACGGCGACGCCTATGCGGATCTAGGCGCCCTGGCCCTGGATGTCTGCGAGTTCGACGCCGACTACGACCAACTGGTCGAGGCTTATGCCGGCGCGGCGCGGCGCGATCTCGTGGCGCGCACCAAGCTGCAGGCGGTCCTCGAAGATTTTCGCTGGGGCTGCGCGATGCTGCTGCAGCATCGGGATCCGCAACGCCAAACCCTCACAGACTTCCTGGGTTACGGTCGGATGCGCCATGGGCGCTGCCTGAGCAACCTCCAGACCTTCGATATCGCCAGCCTCCTGGGAGACCTGTGATGAGCCCCATCTCCCTGGGCCAAGGCGCCACGCCCGACGAGCGCAAGATCGAAACCGTGCTGAAAGCCTTCGGCCTGACCGGCCCCGAAGTCTCCTACCGCCGGCTGGCGCTGGGCATCACCAACCTCAACTGGTTGGCCCAGGCCGGCGACCGGACCGTGTTCATCAAGCTGTTCGGCGACAAGACCGACAGCTTCATCAACCGCCAGGCGTCCGGCGCGGCCTCCAGGATCGCGGGCGAAATGGGCGTGGGCCCCAGACTTCTGGCCAGCTTCGAGG
>JASGDR010000368.1:0-3143 GCA_047607095.1 Caulobacter sp. | reverse complement strand
GTCGACGAGCGTGGATCCCAGCCAGTCGCTGCCGAACAGGAAAAGGTTGCGAACGGCCATGAACACCGCAAAGCCGAGCGCCTCGCTTCCACGCGGCGTGGCGCGGACGGCGACGTGGATCAGGACGATCTCGCAGAGCGCCGCGGTGAAGCCGTTGATCGTCTCGACGGCCAGGGCCTGGGCGAACGAGCCATAGATGTTGAACAGGAAGATTCCGCCCGCCCCCAGGGCCAGGCACAGCAGCATCATGATCCGCAGCTTGAACCGCCGCGCCGCGAAAAGGCCGTAGGCCGTCGCGGCGACAACACCGCCGACGCCGCTGGCGAAGGTGATGTAGCCCTGCTGCGGCGTGCTCAGATGCAGGGTGTTCTGCTGGAGATAGAACAGCGTCGTCACCAGCCCGGGCGCCAGATAGTAGACGCCCGCCACCAGCGCCACGGCCCAGAGGCCGCGCGCACGCGCCATGGCTTTCAATTGCAGGCCCATGTCGTGGATCAGCCGCTCGCAGGTGGGCGCGCGCGGCGGCTCGCGCATGATCCAGGCCAGCGGCGCCAGCAGCAGGGCCGCCAGGCCGCAGGTCAGCGCGGTCCAGCCGATGGCCACCGCGCCCAGATAGCCACCGATAAGCCCGGCCACCAGCCAGGCCGACTGATAGCCGGCGTTGCGCAGCGAGGTCAGCTGGCCTTCGCGGCCGCTGGCCTGGGCGGCCTCGACCATGAAGCCGCCCACCGCCGTGCTGGCGATGACGATCGCGAAGTTGATCACCACGCAGATGACCAGCAGCGCGCCGTAGCTATGGGCCATCATCGACAGCGCGGCCCAGCCGGCGACCGCTGTGAGCCCGCCCAGGGCCAGATAGCTTTTGCGCCTGCTGCCCCAGAGCGGATAGGCGTCCGACAGCACGCCGATCAGCGGCTTGATGTACCAGGGCGCGCCGACCCAGAAGAAGAACGCCGCATTGGCGCTGCGGTCGGAGTGCAGGACGTTCTTGAGCAGGTTCTGCAGCGGGATATGACCCAGCACGCCGGGCTGGACCAGGGTGGTGGCCCAAAATCCGATGAGCACCACCAGACTGGTCGCCGGCAGGACCCTCTCCTCGCCGACCGCCGCGCGCGTGCTGAAACGCTTGAACATGAGCAATGACATCCAAGGCCGGACGGCGCGCCAAGGCTTGCCTTGACGCGCTGCCGACGAGAGAGGGAGGGAAACCGGGTCCCGACCTAGAACTTGGCCGAGACCTTGGCGTAGATCCGCCTGGGCTGATTGACGAACCAGTCGTACTGGACCGCATTGGCCAGACGCGGCGCGATGTAGCGCTGATTGGTCACGTTGTTGGCGTAGAGATCAAAGCGCCAGGCGTCCTTTTCGTAGAACAATCGAAGATCGAGTTCTTTTTGATCGGCGATCAGATGGGAGATATCCGCGCCGTTGTTGAGGACGTACTTGGCCCGGTCCTTGTAGATGTAGCCGCCGCCGAATCCGAGCCCTTCCAAGGGACCATCGAGGAACTTGTAGGAAGAGAACACCGATATGCCGAGCGGCACGGCGAAGGGCGAGGAAATCCCCTTCAGAGGACCGGCCTGATAGGTGTTCTTGGTCGAGGACACCGAGGCCGAGACGTCCCAATTGGGCGTCAGCTTGCCCTGCCATTCGGCCTCGACGCCTCGGGCGCGCTGCGCGCCGGTGGAGATCGTATATTGGGTGTGGTCAGGGTCCTGCTGGAAGGAGTTGGAGATCGATGTCTCGAAGACGTCGATGCTCCAGTTGACCAGCTTGTTGGAGGACTGCCCCTTCAGGCCGAGTTCAGCGGTCTTGCCCTTCTGAGGGCCCAGGAAGATGCCGCTTCCAGTCGGATTGTCCGGATCATAGCCGTACCGGTTGGCGGCCTCAAAGGTCGTGCCGTAGCTGACATAGCCATGCAGTCCGGGCGTCAGCGCGTAGTTGGCTCCCAACTGGTAGGTCCACTGGCTCTGGTCGGGCCGCGGGGTCGTGGTGGCCGCATCCTCCAGCGAGGCCAGGGGCAGGCTGCAGCAAACGCGCTGCTGGCGCACGGTGTCATTGGACCAGCGTGCGCCCAGATTGAAGGTCAGCTTGTCGCTCGGACGCAGGATGGCGCCGATTTCAAAGCCCGAATTGACCTCCTTGCGATGATAGGCAACCGCATAGCTCGCCGGATAATAGGTCCCGCCGGACAGGAACCCGCTCTCGCCGTCGGGGTCGGGCAGAGCCGACCAGTTGCCTTCATAGACGTTGAAGCCGCTATCGCTCCCGCTCAGCCAGCGGCCGATATAGGGGCTGATGCCCAGAACGGTTTCGGTGTAGTCGGCGCCAAAGAAGAAGGTCTGCTTGTGACCGAAGGCCTCAACGTCGCCGAAGAGGTTGACCTCGCCGGCCCACTGATGGTCGCGCTCGGTGTCGTAATAAAGATAGACGTTGGTCGACTGCGTCTTGTCGGTCGACAGGGTGCTGAAGGCGCCCACCCAGACGTACTTGTTCTCGTAATTGGCCTCGTTGTGCTGTGCGGCGATCGACAGATGCCAGTTGTTGTCGAACACGTGCTCGTACTTGATCGACGTGTCCATCCAGTGTCCGGAATGGCGCGCCCAGTCCGGCTGCAGGAAGCCCAGCTGATCGTAGGACAGATCGGGGATGGAGTAGTTGGCTCCGTTGGTCGCGCCGCCCGCACCGCTGGAGTCGAACGCCAGGGGGAAGCCGAAACCCGCGCCATCATTGATGTGGGTGTAGCTCAGCACCCAGGTCAGCGTGTCTTTGTCGGTGATGTCGAACTTCAGGCTCGGCGCCACGGTCACGTGCTTGCGCTCGAAGCTGGTGAAGCTGGCTTCCTCGTCGACGCCCGAGAGGATCAGGCGTCCGTAGACGCGCTGGTCCTGGGTCAGCGAACCATAGACATCGAACTGGCCCGACAGATGCTTGAACTGGCCGTATTCGAGCGAAGCCGAGCCGCCGAAATCCTGCTTGGGCAGTTTGGAGTTGAGGACCAGCGTGCCCGAGACGAAGCTCTGACCATAGACGCTGGACGAGGAGCCCTTGAGAACGTCGACGCTGGCGTAGGGCGACAGATCGGCCGGCATTTCGCAGTTGGAGCGGAAGCCGTTGATCTTTACGGGGAAGTTGCCGCAGGT
>JASGDR010000367.1:0-4379 GCA_047607095.1 Caulobacter sp. | reverse complement strand
TGTTTCCGTTCCAGAGCCTGAACTTCCATCGCGGCAGCCAGCAGGACGTCCACGCCGACACCCTGCACTTCAACGCCGAGCCGAGCGGCTTCATGTGCGGCGTCTGGCTGGCGCTCGAGGACGTGCGGCCCGAGGCCGGGCCGCTGGTCTACTATCCCGGCAGCCATCGCCTGCCGATGCTGACCATGACCGACGCCGGCGCGCAGGACGGGACGACGACCGCGGCCAACTACAACGACCTCTACGCCCCGGCGATCCGGCGACAGCTCGACGAGGCCGGGCTGCAGCCCAGCCTGGCCATGCTGAAGAAGGGCCAGATCGCGGTGTGGGCGGCCAACCTGGCCCATGGCGGCTCGAAGATGCTGGACCCGGCCTCCACGCGACGGTCGCTGGTGCTGCACTACTATTTCGACGATTGCGTCTACTACACGCCGATGCTGTCGACGCAGGACCGTCAGGCCCGGCGCCTGCCGGCGGACATCGCCACCGGCGGCTGGCGCTGGCCGCGTCGCGCCGGCCGCCGGGTGGCGGTTCCCGTCAAGCAGCTGGCGGCCGCGATCGCCTACCGGCTGACCCGCCATACGCCGCGTTTCTAGGCCGCCGGGGTTCCGTAGCGGCGACGGGGCTGCTAACCAGCGGCCAAAGACAAGGAGCGCCGACCGATGGCCGACGACTACGCATTCCCCAAGGGCGAGCTGATGGCGGGCAAGAAGGGCCTCGTCATGGGCGTGGCCAACCACAACTCGATCGCCTGGGGCATCGCCAGCCAGCTGGCCGCCCAGGGCGCCGAGATGGCCTTCACCTACCAGGGCGAGGCGCTGGAGCGCCGCGTGCGCCCGCTGGCCGAAAGCATCGGCGTCAACACCCTGATCCCGGCCGACGTCACCGACGACGCCTCGATGGACGCGGCTTTCGCCGCCATCGAGGAGAAGTTCGGCACGATCGACTTCGTCGTCCACTCGGTGGCCTTCGCCAACAAGGACGAGCTGAAGGGCTCGTTCGTCGACAACACCACCCGTGAGGGCTTCCTCACGGCCATGAACATCTCGGCCTTCAGCTTCGTCGACGTGGCCAAGCGCGCCGCCAAGATCATGCCGAACGGCGGTTCGCTGATCACCATGACCTATCTCGGGTCGGAGCGGACCATCCCGAACTACAACACCATGGGCGTGGCCAAGGCCGCCCTGGAAGCGGCGACCCGCTACATCGCCCGCGACCTGGGTCCCAAGGGCATCCGCTGCAACGCCATCTCGGCCGGCGCCATGCGCACGCTGGCTCTTGCCGGCATCGCCGGCGGCCGCGGCATGATCGCCCAGGGCCGCGCCTTCAGCGCCATGAAGGAAGACACCTCGATGGAAGGCGTCGCTGGCGCCGCCCTGTGGCTGGTCTCGGACCTGGGCCGTTCGACCACGGGCGAAGTCGTCCACGTCGACGCCGGTTTTCACATGATGGGCATGCCCGACGAAGCCGAGGGCTGATCCTTCGGCTCTTGCGAGAAGACCAAGCCCGGTGGAGCGATCCGCCGGGCTTTTTCGTAGGCGTCGCTGGTGTTAGCGTAAGCGTATGAGCACATTGAACATCGCTCTGCCCGAGACGCTCCAGGCCTTTGTCGAGGAGCAGGCTTCCGCCCAAGGCTACGAGGGCGAGGCGGATTATGTGCGTGACTTGATCCGTCAGGAGCAGGATCGCGAGGTCCTCAGGGCGAAATTGCGCGAAGGCGGGGAGTCCGGCTTTGGCGCGCCCATCGACGACGCCTATTTCGACGCGCTGCGCGACAGGGCCAGAAAAGGGCAGTGACCGCCAAGCCGGTCGTCCCCAGCAACAAGGCCAAGGCCGATATCGACGCGGCGTTCGAATGGTACTTGCGCGAGGCTGGGGCGTCCGTCGCTCTCGCCTTCGTGGATGCCCTGCACGATGCCTACCGCATCATTGCCGCGCAGCCAGCGGCAGGGTCGCCGCGCTACGCTCACGAGTTAAAATGGCCTGGCCTTCGGACCTGGCCGCTCAAGCGATACCCGTATCTATTGTTCTACGTCGAAGAACCCGATCGGATCGAGATCTGGCGCGTATTCCACGGCCAGCAGGACATCCCAGCCTCGCTCCGAGACTAGCTAAGGCGCATAAGCCCGCATGAACCGCGCCGCCGCCGCCGCGGCCAGGGCGTCGAACTGGGCCGGCGTGCGGTCGGACGGCAGGCGCAGCAGGGCGCGCAGCTGGCTGTGGCCCAGCACCATGCCCGCGAAGAACTCGGCCGCCTGTTCGGCGTCGTCGACGGCCAGGCGACCCAGGCGCGTCTCGGTGGCCAGGAAGTCGGCCAGCTGGCGGCGGGTCTGGCGGGGGCCTGACTCGAACACCTCGTTGGCGACGTCGGGCATCTCGCCCGCGCCCTGGATGATCACCCGCAGAACCGAATAGCCGTTGGTGGTGACCACCGTCTCGAGCATCGAGCGGGCGAAGCCTTCCAGCGCCGCCTGGGGGTTCTCCTCGGCGCCCGGTTCGTTGAGCGGCGCGGTGATGCGGGCCACGCGGCGGGCCATCAGCGCCTTCACCAGCTCGGCCTTGGAGCCGTAGTGGTTGTAGACGGTCTGCTTGGAGACCCCCGCCCGGCGGGCGATCTCCTCCATCGGGGCCGAAAGGCCGCGCTGGCCGATCACCTCGACGGCGGCGTCGAGAATGGCTTCGGTCTTGGCGACGTCGATCTGTCCGGCGATCCTGGGCATCAGTGGGCGTCCGAGGGAGGCGGCGGCAGCGCCTTGGGCGGCGCCGCCAGCAGGCTGACCACGGCGGCGACGAAACAACCGTAGGCCAGCAGGGTGAAGCTGTCGCCGAAGGCCAGCACGGTCGACTGCTGGGTCAGCATGTTGCCGATCGCCTTGCGGGCCGCGCCGTCCGGATCGGTGACGCCCAGCTGCTGCATGCGCGCGGCCAGGCCCGCCATCATCGACGAGGTCTCGCCGCCGGCCATCACCTTCGACGACATGTCGCTGAAATAGAGGGCGGTCTGCTGGGTGATGCTGGTGGCCAGCAGCGCCAGGCCGATGGCGCCGCCGGTGTTGCGCGCGAGATTCACGAGGCCGGAGGCGTTCTTGACCATGTGCTGGGGCAGGGTGCTCATCGTGATCTGCTGGGTCGCGATCATGGCGATCATGACCCCGACGCCGCGACAAGCCTGGACCCCGGCGAATTCCCAGAAACCCCAGTTTTTGGTCACCCCGTGGGCCATGTACATGCCCCAGCCCGCCAGCAGGAAGCCGATGCACATGGGAATGCGCGGATCCATCTTGCGCACGATGCGGCCCGCGATCGGTCCGGTGGCGAACATGGAGAGGCCAGAGACGACCATGGTCGTGCCGACCTCCGAGGCCGAATAGCCCCGCACGCGACTGAGGAACTGGGGCAAGAGGAAGGTGCCGCCGAACAGGCTGGCGCCCGAGATCGCGGTCATCAGCACGCCGATGCTGAAGTTGCGGTTGGCGAAGGCCCGCAGCTCGACGATCGGGTTCCTGTAGGTCAGCTGCCGCCAGATGAAGACCACGCCGCAGGTCACGGCCACGACGGTCAGGCCCAGTATCAGGTCGTCCTCGAACCAGTTGTCCTTGGCGCCTTCCTCCAGCACGTACTGCATGCTCATCAGGAACGCGGCCATCACCGCCAGGCCCGCCCAGTCGAAGCCCTTGGCCAGGCTGGGGTCGCCCTTGTCGAAGTCGCCCCAGCGGGCGACGGCGAACAGCACCAGGATCCCGGGCGGCACGTTGATGAAGAACAGCCAGCGCCAGGAAAGCCACTCGGTCAGGTGGCCGCCGAGGGTGGGGCCGACGGTGGGGGCCAGGGTGACGATCAGGCCCATGATGACGCTGGCGGTGATCCGGCGCTCGGGCGGGAAGGCGGTGAAGGCCACGGCGAACACCGTCGGGATCATCGCCCCGCCGATGAAGCCCTGCAGGGCCCGCGTCAGGATCATCATGTCGATCGACGACGACAGGCCCGTGGCCACGCTCATGACGATGAAGCCCAGGCACGAGGCCATGTAGAGGCGCTGAGTGCCCCACAGCCGCGAGAGATATCCCGATAGCGGGATCATCACGACTTCGGGGATCAGGTAGGCGGTCTGGATCCAGCTGACCTGGTCGGTGCTGGCCCCGACGCCGGCCTGGATCTGCGGCAGCGAGGCGGCCACGATCTGGATGTCGAGGATGGCCATGAACTGGCCGATGACCATCGCCCCGAAGCCGAGGAACAGCTTGGTCCAGTCGACCTCGCCGGTCGCGCGGGCCGGCTTGGCGCCGGAGGCGGGGAGGGCGGCGTCGGCCACGACGGCGCGGCCTTAGCGGCTCTGGGCCGAGGCGGGGTCGCCCGCCAGGACGCTCCGGCGCCCGCCC
>JASGDR010000366.1:0-2552 GCA_047607095.1 Caulobacter sp. | reverse complement strand
GGCCGTCGTGGCGTTCGACCAGCGTCGGAACCGGGCCGCGCGCGGCGTCGGCGGCCGCCTGCACCGAATAGTCCTGCGCCAGGGGCTCGGCCGGCGGCGCGGCGCCGACGATCAGCGCGTGGTGCTTGTTGACGTATCCACCCTGGCCGTAGAGCAGGCCAAGGTCCCGAGGGTTCTCGCGCAGCCGCCGGACCATCGCGGCGGTCGCGTGACCCATGTAGTTGTTGAGCGGCGCCCCGAAGAAGGTCAGGCCGCCCGTCACCGTCGGCGCGACCGCGGCCGGGTCGACCCCCAGGGTGCGCAGCGCCATCTTCGGCACGACCGGGAAGCAGCTGTAGAGCTCCATGTGCGCGAAGCGGTCGGCGCCGCCGACCTGGGCGGCCGCGGCTTTCAGCACCACCTGCTGGGCGGTGCTGCGGCTATAGGTGTCGCGCAGCAGGTAGTCCTCGGGTTCGCGCGCCGCGGCGCCGCCCCAGACATGGACGATCCGATCCTCCGGCATGCCGAGCTCGCGCGCCAGGGCCAGGCTCGTCACCAGGATCGCGGCGGCCTGGTTCACCTGCGGATTGGCGACCATCAGCTTCGGATAGGGCCAGTTGATCATCCGGTTGTCGGGCGTGACCGCGCCGATGGCGGCGGCGTCGGGCGCGCGGGTGATCCAGGCCGAGGGGTTGGTCTGGGCGACCTGCGCGTAGCGGGCCCAGAGATCGGCCGATTCCGCCTGGCCCTCGGCGGGCGTCTGGCCCCAGTCGGCCTGGGCCGCCATCTCGTAGAAGGGATAGACCTGGGCGGGGTCCTGCATGCCCAGCGCGACGGCCGGCGGGCTCATGGCGAAGCGGCTGGACGGGAAGCGAACGGCGTCCTCGCGCGAGGCCGGCGGGGTCCAGGGCGGAAGGGTCTTGTCGCGACGTGCCCGCGTGGCGCTGTGGGTCGCCTCGCCTCCGACGATCGCGGCGCCCTTCAGTTCGCCGCGGGCGATGGCGACGGCGGCGTCGTGGATGAGCCGGATCGGGGTTTCGCCGCCCATGCTGGCGTTGGTCTTGCGGGCCGGATCGACGCCCAGGGCTTGGGCCAGCTGGCTTACCGGGTCGGCGTAGCGCCACGAGATCAGGCCGACCAGATCCAGGGAATCCAGGCGCTCCAAAACCGGGGCCCCGGCGTCGGCCTCGGCCGCCTGAAGCGCCTTGGCCATCAGGGCCACCGGCTCCAGGCTGCTCTCCAGCGTCTCCGGCCGGTCGATGGCTTCGCCGACGCCGATGATGACCGGCGATAGATGCGGGTCGCGCATGGTCCCCAGGGCCTCCCTTGTTCTTGTCGTTGGGAGTCTCGTTAATCGGTCGGCCAAAAGATGGCGAGGCCTTTCGAGGTGGTGGGTTCCTGCAAGCGCATGACGTATCGGAGACGCGGCGTTATAGGTCCGCGCGCAAATCACTCAGGGACTTTGGAACACCGGCGATGATTCAATCCGGCGCGACCTTCAAGGACAACCTTCAGCAGCTGCCGGCCGTGGAGGGCGTCCAGCGGATCGACCTCGTCGACGCCGACGGAACGGTCGTCGCCAGCATCGAGAACCAGCCCGGCAAGCAGGGCTCGCTGGCCGTCTATCAGTATCTGAAGCAGCGCTTCGACATCCTGGACGCGAAGGCGGCCGAGCATGGCCTGGTCGTGTTCGCCGAGCACACGGCCGACGCGCGCCAGCGTCCGGGCGCGCATCCGAACGTCGACCGGCTGCTCGCGATCGCGTCCGGCGGCGCGCCGCTGAACATCGAGGTCGTCGCGGCCTGACCTCGAACGACGGGACCGGGTCGGCGGCGGATCGTCCTTACGCCGTCGCGCCGGCTCGGTTCGGGCGCGGCCTGCCCCAGACGACGATGACCAGCAGCAGCGCGCCCATCAGCCCATAGGGCGCGCGAGGATCGAGGGCGTAGATGGCGGTGCCGACCAGCGGGCCCAGAATGATGGCCAGGCCCTGGGCCGCGGCCACGGCCCCCGCGGTCGCACCCTGCTCATGGGCCTCCACCGCGTTGGCGGCCAGGGCCGAAACCGAGGGAAACACCCAGCCCATGCCGAAGGCGGCGACGGCGTAGCAGGCCCACAGCATCGGCGCGCTGGACGCCAGCATCACGGCCGCGAAGCCCGCCGCGCCGATCGCCGCGCCGACGCGGATCAGCCGGATGGGCGGCCAGCCCAGCGCGCGCAAGAACACCTGAGCCAGCACCAGGGCGACGCCGACCGCGGCCAGGGCGACGCCGGCGATCTTGCCGGCGGCCGCGGGCTCGGCCCCCAGCTGGTCCAGGGCGTAGAACCCGACCGCGATCTGGGCGATGGCGACGCTGAACATCGACAGGAAGGCCGCGAACATCGGCAGGCGCAGGCGGGCGTCGGACAGGGCCAGCCGGGCGGCCTGCGGCGGAGCGTGGTGCTCGACCCGGGGCAGCATGCGCCAGAGGACCACCAGGGCGACGGCGGGCAGGGCGGCGGTCAGGTAGAGCGGCAGGCTGAGATTGGTCGGCGCCAGCAGGCCGGCCAGGCCCGGTCCGACCACCATGCCG
>JASGDR010000365.1:0-2605 GCA_047607095.1 Caulobacter sp. | reverse complement strand
TCCAAGAAGGGCGCGGCCGACTTCGTCTCCAACGCCGACCTCAAGGCCGAGCAGACCCTGTTCGAGATCCTGAGCAAGGCCCGCCCCGGCTACAGCTTCCTCGGGGAGGAGCGCGGCATGATCGAGGGCACCGACAAGACCCACACCTGGATCGTCGACCCGCTGGACGGCACCACCAACTTCCTGCACGCCATCCCGCACTTCGCGGTCAACATCGCCCTGCAGCGCGAGGGCGAGATCGTCGCCGGCGTCACCTACAACCCGATCACCCACGACCTGTTCTGGGTCGAGAAGGGCAAGGGCGCGTTCTTGGGGGCCGAGAAACGCCTGCGCGTCGCCGCCCGCAAGCACATGGACGAGGCGATGCTGGCCACCGGCATCCCGTTCATGGGCAAGCCCGGCCACGGCCAGTTCCTGAAGGAGCTGCACCAGGTCAGCCAGAAGGTCGCCGGCGTGCGCCGCTTCGGCGCCGCGGCCCTCGACCTGGCCTGGGTGGCCGCCGGCCGCTTCGACGCCTTCTGGGAACGCAACCTCAAGCCCTGGGACGTCGCGGCGGGCGTCCTGATGGTCCAGGAGTCGGGCGGCAAGGTCACCACCATCGAAGAGCACGGCGACCCGGTGGAAGGCGCCTCGATCCTCGCCGCCAACCAGGACCTGCACCCGCAGGTGCTGAAGGCCCTGCTCGCGGCGGGCTGAGGCGCTCCGTCAGGTCAAGATGAAGAGGGCTCCGGTTTGGTCCGGAGCCCTTTTCGTATGTGAAGCGCTCCATTCTTTTCGCCTCCCTCGCCCCTGTGGCGAGGGCCCATGCCCGCGACTGCTCAGACCTCGGTCGCCCGTCAAGGATCTGAGCAGGTGGAGGCATGGATCCTGGGCACGAGGCCCAGGAAGGCGAAGAGGAGTGGCCACGGTGTTGCTCCCCCTCGCCAAACCGTCACATCCGCGCGCTAATCAGCCGGCATGACACTCCTGACCCGCCGCGCCATGACGACCGCCGCTCTCGCCGGAACCATGGGCGCCAGCATGATCCCCGCCATGGTCCGCGCCGGCGTGCGCAAGCCGATCGTCATCGCCCATCGCGGCGCCTCCGGCTATCGGCCCGAGCACACGCTGCTGGCCTACGGTCTGGCGGTCGACCAGGGCTGCGACTTCATCGAGCCCGACCTCGTCGTCACCAGGGACGGCTACCTGGTGGTGCGTCACGAGAACGAGATCGGCGGCACGACCGACGTCGCCTCGCGTCCCGAGTTCGCCGCCCGCAAGGCGACCAAGACTATCGACGGCGAGAGCCTGACGGGCTGGTTCACCGAAGACTTCACCCTGGCCGAGATCAAGACCCTGCGCGCCCGCGAGCGGCTGCCGCAGCTGCGTCCGGCTAGCGCCGCCCACGACGGTCAGGCGAGCGTGCTCACCTTCGACGAGGTGGTCGCCTTCGCCCGCGCCGAGACCAGGCGCGTCGGCCGCACGATCGGCGTCTATCCGGAGATGAAGCATCCGGCCTATTTCGCCTCCATCGGCCTTGGGATCGAAGAGCGGATGATCGAGGCGCTGAAGCGCAACGACCTCAATTCCAAGACCGCGCCGGTGTTCGTGCAGTGCTTCGAGGTCGGGCCGCTGAAGACCCTGCGCCTGAAGACGCCCGCCCGCCTCGTCCTGCTGGTCGCGGGCCAGGGCGGTCCGGCCGACCTGCCGAACGTCAGGTACGCCGACCTCGTCACCGCCGAGGGCCTCAAGGGCGTGGCGGCCTACGCCGACGGCCTGGGTCCGGAAAAGACCATGGTCGTCCCGCAGGACGCCCGGACGCTGCTGCCGGCGACCTCGCTGGTCAGGGACGCCCACGCGGCCGGCCTGCAGGTGCATCCCTGGACGGTGCGGGCCGAGAACTACTTCCTGCCGGCCGGCCTGCGGAAGGGCGATCCCGCGGCCGCCGACTACCTGGCCAAGGCCGGCGACGCCTCGGCGGTTCTGAAGGCGCTCTACGCCGCCGGCGTCGACGGCGTGTTCAGCGACTTCCCGGACCTGGCGGTCGCCGCGCGCGGCTGACCGCGGGTTGGGCGAGACGGACGTTTCTGCCCGCTCCTCCCGCATTCGTCACACGCGGGCGTTGCAAAAGCGGCATGCTGGCCCTTCCAGACCGGGAGGCCCGCATGTCCGAACCGTTCCAGCTTTCCCTCGCCCCGCGCCAGCTGACCCAGACCATCAATCCGTGGTCCTGGAGCTTCGGCGACTTTTCGCTGTTCACGATCAATCTGGGCCAGTCGGGCAAGCCCGAGGTCGAGGCCCGGGTGCTCGAAGAGGTCGGCAGCTACGGCCGCCAGATCGGCCGCATCGGCGAGGCGCTGGAGAAGCTGATCGACTGGGCCGAGAAGCAGGATCCCTCGCTGGTCGGCGAACCGGCCTTCGAGGAGCTGCGCAAGCAGTTGCTGCACGTCTCCCTGATCAAGGACCAGGAGACGGCGAAGGACGCGGCCGCTTAAGGCGGATCGACGGTCAGGCCCGGCGCGTGATCCTCGTCCTTCGACAAGCTCAGGATGAGGATCACGCGCCGGGCCTGACCGTCGATCCGCCTTAAGCGGCCGCGTCCTTCGCCGTCTCCTGGTCCTTGATC
>JASGDR010000364.1:0-3345 GCA_047607095.1 Caulobacter sp. | reverse complement strand
CCCCCACCGCCGACGGCCGCGCCGCCGAGGCCCCGACCGCGGTCGGCCCCCTGGCCCGCGCGCTGGAGGACGGAACGGCGGCCGGCGCGGCGACCGGTCCGGTGCGCGTCGGCGTGACCTTCAAGAACCAGGCGGGCCGCTATTGCCGGACGTTCCAGGGCCAGGCCCAGGCCGGCGTCGCCTGCCGGGCCGACGATGTCTGGCGGGTGCTGGCGGTGTCGCCGGCGGCGGCCCCGGCGAGCGGCCAGTATCGCCAGGCGGGCTCGGAGACCCCGGCCGCCGTCATGGCCGTGGTCGACAACATGATCGCCGGCGCCCCGCTGGACGCGGCCGGCGAGGCCAAGGCGGTCAAGGACGGCTGGCGCTGATTTACATCGGGCGGATTGGGTCGCCGCCCCCCGGATAGACTAGGGGAAAACCCGGGAGGCGGCGTATCCGCGCCCTTCGCAGGGGGGGACGCGAGGCGGGCGCGGACAATGACCGGAGAACGGCTAGGCCAGAAGGTCCAGCAGAGCCCCGGTCATCTCGTCGGCGGTGCGCAGCACCGCGGCGTTGGCTGAGAAATCGGTCTTGGCCGAGATCTGCTCGACCCGCTCGGTCGCCAGATCGGTCTTGGCGGAAGCCCCCGCATCCGCGCCGACGCGCTGGGCGCTGGCGGCCAGACGGCCCGTCGCGGCGCTCATTCCGGCGGCGGCTATCGAGATGGCCTGCATGAACCGTTTCCCCTGTCTCTTCGCGAAACTGGCGGGGTTCGGTTAAGCGCTCATTCATATTTAGGGTGAATTTCAATCGACCTTACCAAGTTATGTAGATAATTTTTGCCGTTAAGGTTACCCGCGCCGTTGCACGTTGCGGGATCGCCGGGCCCGCTTCGGCCAAGCTCGGCTCGACAAGTCGCCCCCATCTCTGCAAGGTCGCCGGCTTCGCGGCCCGACAGGTCCGCCCTGGAGCCCGTTGCATGCCCTTTTCGCGTCGCGCCGCCCGCCTTGGCGCAACCTCTCTGAGCGCCGTCCTGCTGCTGACCTCCGGGCCCGCCCTCGCCGCTCCCCGGAACGCCTTCACCCCCTCTCCCGACGCGATCCGCGCCCACATGACCTTCCTGGCCGACGACCTGATGGAAGGTCGCGAGGCCGGGACGCGCGGCTACGACCTGGCCGCCAACTACGTCGCCGCCCAGTTCGCCCTGCTGGGCCTCAAGCCCGCCGGCGACGCGGGGACCTATCTGCAGACCGTCCCGCTGGTCGCCTACCGCGCCGCCTCGGACGGCGAGCTGAAGGTCGCCGAGACCGGCGCGGCGCCCGTCGCCCTGACCTTCGGCGAGGACTTCCTGCCCGCCCCGCAGGCCGACAAGGCCGAGCTGGCCCTGAACGCCCCGATGGTGTTCGTCGGCTTCGGCGTCAGCGCCCCCGAACGCGGCCGCGACGACTTCGCCGGGCTCGACGTGGCCGGCAAGATCGTGGTGGTGCTGGCCGGCGCGCCCAAGGGCTTCCAGACCGAGGAGCGCGCCCATTACGGCTCGCTGAACATCAAGCGGGCCGAGGCCGCCCGCCGCGGGGCCGTCGGCGTGCTGACCCTGGGCGTCCCCTCCGGCGAGAAACGCCGCCCGTTCGCTCGCGGGATCGGCGGCGCGCGCGACTGGCGGATGACCTGGCGCTCGCCCGACGGCGCGCCCTATGTCCGCGGGGCTTCCGCGCCCAGCCTGGGCTCGATCAGCGTCAAGGGCGGCCGCAAGCTGTTCGGCTCGGCCGCCGACCGCCTGGACGCCGCCTACGCCGCCGGCGAGACCCCCGAGGGCAAGGTCGAGGGCTTCGCCCTGCCGACCACGGCCCAGGTCGCGCTGAAGAGCGAGATCGAGCAGCGCCGCAGCAGCAACGTCGCCGCCCTGATCGAGGGCTCGGACCCGCGCCTGAAGGACGAGGTGATCGTGCTGAGCGCCCACCTCGACCACGAGGGCGTGCGCGAGAACCCCAAGCCGGGCGAGGACGCGATCTATAACGGCGCCCTCGACAACGCGAGCGGGATCGCCACCCTGCTGGAGGTCGGCCGCGGCTTCACCAGCGGCAAGGGCCGACCGAAGCGCTCGATCCTGCTGCTGGCCGTCACCGCCGAGGAGAAGGGCCTGATCGGCTCGGAATACTTCGCGCACAATCCGACCGTGCCGAAGGCCAAGCTGGCCGCCGACGTCAATCTGGACATGCCGGTGCTGCTCTATCCGTTCGTCGACGTGGTGGCCTTCGGCGCCGACCGCTCGACGATCGGCCCGATCGTGGCCAAGGCCGCCGCCCGCGTCGACGTGGCCCTGTCGCCCGACCCGATGCCGGAGGAAGGCCTCTTCACCCGCAGCGACCACTACCGCTTCGTCGAGCAGGGCGTGCCGTCGGTGTTCCTGATGACCGGCTTCAAGAACGGCGGCGAGAAGGCGTTCCGCGACTTCCTGGCCACGCATTACCACAAGCCCAGCGACGACCTTTCGCAGCCGATCGACTACCAGGCGGCCGCCAAATTCGCCCGGGTCAACTACGAGATCGCCCACGACCTGGCCGACGCGCCCAGGCGCCCGACCTGGAAGGCCGGCGATTTCTTCGGCTCGATCTTCGCGCCCAAGGGGCATCCCTCGGCGGCCGAATGACCGCAGGGTGATTGACCCCGGGAGCGGACGGGCCGATTTTGCGGGCACGTTTGTATCGAGAGGGAATCTGGTGGCCGGCACGGGCGCGCTCCTGAAGCTCGGCGTGATAACGCCCGTGGCGATGGTGGCCGACGTCTGGCTGGCCCAGCGCTTGTTCCCCGGCTTCGACCCCGGCGCCCAGTTCATCAGCGAGCTGGGCGGCCCGGCCGCCCCGACCCCGCAGATCTTCAATCTCGGCATGATGCTGGCGGGGATCGCCGGCCTGTTCGCCGGGGCCGGCTTCGCCCACGCCCTGGAGCGGGCCGGCGGCCGCCGCCAGGTCTCGGCCTTCGCCGGACTGTGGGTGGCGCTGACGGGCCTGGGCGCCTTCTTCGCCGGGATCTTCCACTGGCCGGATCCGATGCACCGGGCCTGCGGCGTGGGCCTGGCCATCCAGTTCGCCCCGCTGTTCACCGCCTGGGCCCTGTGGGGCAAGCCGGGCTACCGCCGCCTGGCGCATTTCTCGCTGGGCTGGTTCTTCGGCCTGCTGCTGGTGCTGGCCTTGCTGACGGGCGTGTGGAACGTGCGCACCGGCAGCGACGTGGGCTTCTGGCAGCGCGGCCACGCATTCCTGGGCCTGCTGTGGCTGGGCGTCGCCGCCTGGAGCCTGGAACGCGGCTGGCGCGCGGCCCCGGCCGAGATGGAGCCGGCGGCGGCGTAAGCGTCCTTCGCCTCAT
>JASGDR010000363.1:0-9804 GCA_047607095.1 Caulobacter sp. | reverse complement strand
CTTGTCGCCGGCGCTGAGCATCGCGTTCTCCAACATCAAAAAGGGCCCCGAACCGGCTAAGCCGGCCCGGGACGCAACATCTCAGACCGGCTTGACCAGCACGATCTTCTTCTTGCCCTGGCCGAGCTTGACCACGCCGTCCACGAGGTCGGCGTTGGTCACCAGGCGGTCGCCGTCCTTTTCCTGGGCGTCGTTCAGGCGCAGGCCGCCGCCCTGGGCCAGGCGGCGGGCCTCGCCGCGCGAGGCGGTGAGGCCGATGTCGGTCGCCAGAACGGCCAGCTGCACGCCTTCGGCCAGCACGGACGCGGCGATCTCGACCGTCGGCAGGTCGGCCGACAGCGCGCCCTGTTCGAAGGCCTTCTCGGCGGCGTCGCGGGCGGCCTTGGCGGCGTCCTCGCCGTGGGCCATGCGGGTCGCCTCGTCGGCGAGCACCTTCTTGGCGTCGTTGATCTGGGCGCCCGGCAGGGCTTCCAGCTCGGCGATCCTGTCGAGCGGCAGGTCGGTGAACAGCTTCAGGAAGCGGCCCACGTCGGCGTCCTCGGTGTTGCGCCAGAACTGCCAGTAGTCGTACGGCGAAAGCTGTTCGGCGTTCAGCCACACGGCGCCCGACATGGTCTTGCCCATCTTGGCGCCCGAGGCCGTGGCCAGCAGCGGCGTCGTCAGGCCGAAGGCGGCCTTCTGGTCCACCCGGCGGGTCAGCTCGACGCCGTTGAGGATGTTGCCCCACTGGTCCGAGCCGCCCATCTGCAGCACGCAGCCGTACTTCCGGTTCAGCTCCAGGAAGTCCGTGGCCTGCATCAGCATGTAGTTGAACTCGAGGAAGGTCATCGGCTGTTCGCGCTCGAGCCGCAGCTTCACCGAGTCGAAGGCCAGCATGCGATTGACCGTGAAGTGCACGCCGTAGTCGCGCAGGAACTGCACGTAGCCGAACTTGCTCAGCCACTCGTCGTTGTCGACCATGATCGCGTCGGTCGGACCGTCGCCGAAGGTCAGGAACTTGGCGAACACCTGCTTGATGCCGGCGATGTTGGCCTGGATGTCGGCGTCCGAAAGCAGCTTGCGGCTTTCGTCCTTGCCCGTCGGATCGCCGACCTTGGTCGTGCCGCCGCCCATCAGGACGATCGGCTTGTGGCCGGCCTGCTGCAGGCGGCGCAGCATCATGATCTGGATCAGGCTGCCGACGTGCAGGGACGGCGCGGTGGCGTCGAAGCCGATGTAGGCGGTGACCACGCCGCCGGCGGCGGCCTGATCCAATTCTTCAGGGTGCGTGATCTGGTGGATGTAGCCGCGCGCCTGCAGGGTCTTGAGGAATTCGGACTTGAAGTTCTGCGGCGCGGACATGGCTCGACTCTCTGTATCGCTGGTCCGCGCGTCTAGCACGGGCGGGGCGGTCTGTGGCGAGGGTTTCATCGATAGTCTCCTTGAGCGGTGTTCGCCGGAGACGTCGTCTTGAAGGGAGAGGGACGCATCGCCGGCCAGGTGGCGGTGCGTCGACATGACCGGTCGTGCGCCCGCTAGATCAGCGGGCGGTAATAGGCTCGGGTCTGGAGGGCCTTGGCGGTCATGGGGCCTAGCTACCCGACGCGGGCCGTGGCAGTCAACGATCCCATGCGTATCCTGGGATTCATGACCGGCACCTCGCTCGACGCGGTCGACATGGCGGTGCTCGACACCGACGGCGAGACGATTCAGGCCTTCGGGCCGGCGGGCGAGCGCAAGCTGCGCGAGGAGACCCGCGACCTCTTGCTGATGGCCACCGAGATCGCCCGGGGCTGGCCGCGCGACAGGCCCGAGCCCGAGATCTTCGTCGAGGCCGCCCAGGCGGTGGCCGACGAGCATTTCCACGCCGCCGAGAGCTTCCTGGCCGAGCACGGCCTCTCCTGGGAAGAGTTCGATCTGCTGGGCGTGCACGGCCAGACCGTGCTGCACGAGCGGCCGACGCCGGAACGGATCGGCCGGACGGTGCAGTTGCTGGACGCCGAGCGTCTGGCCCGGCTGACGAGGCGGCCCGTGGCCTTCGACTTCCGCACCGCCGACGTGGCGGCGGGCGGGCAGGGGGCGCCGCTGGCGCCGATCTATCACGAGGCTCGGGCCCGCGCCTCGGGTCTCGAAGCGCCGATCGCGGCGCTGAACATCGGCGGGGTGGCCAATATCACCCTGGTCGACGAGGACGGCGCGCTGCTGGCCTTCGACACCGGTCCCGGCAACGGCATGATCGACCTGATGCTGCAGGAGCGTGGCCTGGGCCGGTTCGACGAAAACGGCCGCCTGGCCGCGGCGGGCAAGGTGGACGAAGATGTCCTGGCCCGCTTCCTGGCCAGCGCCTATTTCGCCGGACCCGCGCCGAAGTCGCTGGATCGCTACGATTTCCCGCTGGATCTCGTCCAGCCGCTGTCGGCCGAGGACGCGGCCGCGACGCTGGTGGCCTTCACCGCCGAGGCCGTGGTCAAGGCCTTCGACCACGGCGCGCGGCCCACCGCCCTGATCGTCTGCGGCGGCGGGCGGCGCAATCCGCAGATCATGAAGGTGCTCACCGAGCGTTGCCCGACGCCGGTGAAGACCGCCGAGGACTACGGTTGGCGCGGCGACGCCATCGAGGCCGAGGCGTTCGCATACCTGGCGGCCCGCACGGCGCGGGGGCTGCCGATCAGCTTCCCGGGAACGACGGGGGTGCGCGAGGCGATGACGGGGGGGCGGATCGTGCGGCCCTGATCCTTCGGAAGCAGGGATTCCACACCGTAAAATCCCCGCGAAAGCGGGGACCCAGGCTTTTTCTGAAGCCCTCGGCGCTCGACGATAAAACACCTGGGTCCCCGCTTTCGCGGGGATTTTACGGAAGAGAGAGTTGAGCCGTTCCGTCTGGGATCAGTGCAGCTTCAGCCGTCCCGCCACGCGCTGCTGCAGCAGCCGCGCCAGGGCCAGCAGAGCGGTCTTGGTCACGCCCAGGATGGCCTTGTGATGGGCCAGGTGGAGCGAGACGTAGAACCACTTGGCCACCAGGCCTTCGATGAAGAAGTTGGGGCCGCCGAGCCCGCCCATCAGGGCGCCGACGCCCTTGTTTTCGCCTAGCGACACCAGCGAGCCGAAGTCCTTGTAGACATAGGGCTCCTCGACCCGCGCCTGGCGCAGGCGGGCGAGCAGGACCTTGGCGAGATAGCTGGCCTGCTGGTGGGCGGCCTGGGCGCGGGCGGGCACCAGCTTGCCGTCCTTCCACGGGCAGGCGGCGCAGTCGCCCAGGGCCCAGATGTCGGGGGCCGAGCTTTCCAGGCGGTCGTTGACCACGAACTGGTTGAGGCGGTTGGTCTCCAGGCCCAGCGCGGCGTTGCTTTCGGCGGCCTTCACGCCGGCGGCCCAGACGATCAGGTCGGCGGGGATGTCGCCGACGCTGGTCTCAAGCCGGTCGGGATGGACGGCGATGACCTTGGCGCCGGTGCGCACCCGCACGCCCTTGCGTTCCAGGGCGACGGTCGCCTGGGCCGAGGTCTTGTCGGGCAGGCCGCCCAGGATTCGCGGCGCGGCCTCGACGATGGTGATGTCCAGGCGGAAGCGCTGCTCGGCGCCCAGGGCCTGGAGCAGCGCGCGATGGGCTTCCAGCAGCTCGGCCGACAGCTCGACGCCGGTGGCGCCGCCGCCGACGATGGCCACGCCCATGGTGCGCTCGGGCGCGAACGAGGCCTTCATGAAGGTCGCCAGCAGGCGGGTGTGGAAGGCTTCGGCGTCCTCCGTCCGCTCCAGCAGGTGCGCGGTCTGCGCGCCGGGCGTGCCGAACAGGTTGGAGCCGCTGCCGATCGCCAGCACGCCCCAGGTGAAGGTGATCGAGCGTTCGGGGACGAGCACCGAGCCGTCGGGCGCGGCGATGGGCTTCAGCGTCAGGCGCTTGGCGGTCGGATCGAGCGCGGCGAGGTCGCCCAGCAGGAAGCTGAAGTGATTGGCGCGGCCGAGGATCGAATAGGACAGGCCCTCCTGGTGGACGTCGAGCGTGCCGGCCGCCACCTCGTGCAGGGTGGGCTTCCAGATGTGGAAGCTGGAGCGGTCGATCAGCAGGATCCGCTCCTTGCCCGCCCGGCGGCCCAGCTTGCGGCCGAGCTGGGCGGCCAGTTCGAGGCCTCCGGCGCCGCCGCCGACGATCACGATGTCGTAGTGCATGGGCCGACCGTCCTCCAGTAGGGCGATAACGACGGTCTTAGACGGTGAGGTCGAGTCTGTCTCGCGGTTGCCAGGAATGGAGTGGTCGAGCGGCGGATTTCTCGCCCTCCGCTAACCCCTTCCACTTGCCTCCCTGGGCCTCGTGCCCAGGGTCCATGCCGGCGGCGGCTCAGACCTTGGCTTTCTTGGCGAGGTCTCAGCGGCTGAACGATGGGTCCTCGGCACGAGGCCGAGGAAGGCAGATTTTTGAAAGGGCGGGGTCGGATGGCTGGAAACAAAAAAGCCCGCCCTCGTCGCCGAGAGCGGGCTCTTCGAAACTCGAAACCAACGATCCCTACGGGATCGGGTTGGCTTCCAGGCGCTTGTCGATATAGCCGCCGACGGCTTGCTCGACCGACGGCAGGTGCTCGGCCCAGAAGTGGGTGGCCTTGTCGACGACTTCATAGTCGATGACGATGCCCTTCTGAGTGCGCAGCTTCGAGACCACGCGCTCGACCTCGACGGGCGGCACGACGGTGTCGGCGCCGCCGGTCAGGATCAGGCCCGAGGCCGGGCACGGAGCCAGGAAGCTGAAGTCGTACATGTTGGTCGGCGGCGACACCGAGATGAAGCCGTCCGTCTCCGGGCGGCGCATCAGGAGCTGCATGCCGATATAGGCGCCGAAGCTGTAGCCGGCGACCCAGGTCTGGGCGGCGGCGGGGTTGTTGGCCTGCAGCCAGTCGAGCGCCGTGGCCGCGTCGGCCAGTTCGCCGATGCCGCTGTCGAATTCGCCCTGGCTGCGGCCGACGCCGCGGAAGTTGAAGCGCAGGGTCGCGAAACCGCGCTTCATGAACAGGTGATACAGCTGCACCGACACCGGGTGGTTCATGTGGCCGCCGGCCTTGGGGTGCGGGTGCAGGATCAGCGCGATGGGCGCATTGTCCGTCTTGCCCGGCGAATAGCGGCCTTCGATACGGCCCGCGGCGCCGGTCAAAATCACGTCAGGCATACAGCTCCCCGTCACGAGTTGGGGCGTCGGGGGCCGCTCCATCCGCCGCGAAGGACGCATGGAATACTTGACCGCCGCGCTTGGTCTTCCTAAATCCGCATCGCGCACTGCGTCCCGGTCGGGCGCGGCGCGAAGTCGCGGCTTGTAGCATACGCAAAGGCCGTTGCGCGGGGAATCTGCAAGGGAGAGCGCGGTATGCGCCTGAGCACGAAGGGACGTTACGCCGTGATGGCCATGACCGACCTCGCCCGCAAGCAGGACGAGGCGGAAGGGCGCGCGGTGGCTTTGGCCGAAATCGCGGCCCGCCAACAGATCTCGCTTTCCTATCTCGAACAGCTTTTCGCCCGACTGCGCCGCAAGGGGCTGGTGGTCAGCGCCCGCGGTCCGGGCGGCGGCTATCGCCTGGCGGCCGACGCCCGGGCGACCCGAATCTCCGACATCGTCATGGCCGTCGACGAGCCCCTGCGCGCCACCCGCTGCGGCGTGGGCAAGAGCGGCCACAAGGGCTGCATGGCCGGCGGCGCCAAGTGCCTGACCCACGACCTGTGGGAGGAGATGGGCCGTCAGATTCACTCCTACCTGGCCTCGGTGACCATCGCCGATGTGCTGGAGGGGCGTCTGCGTCCGGAGGCGAAGGTCGCGGCGTGACCAGCAAGCCCGCCACCTATCTGGACTACAACGCCACCGCCCCGATCCGTCCCGAGGCGCGTGAAGCGATGCTGCGCGCCTTCGACCTGGCCGGCAATCCAAGCTCGGTGCATGCGGCCGGCCGCGCCGCCCGCGACCTGGTCGAGAGCGCCCGCAAGGCCGTGGGCGAGCTGGTCGGCGTGGTCGCGGGCTCCGTCACCTTCGTCAGCGGCGGCACGGAAGCCAACGCCCTGGCCATCGAAAGCGCCGTCGCCTCGGGCGTGAAGCGTATCGTGGTCAGCGCGATCGAGCATGACGCCGTGGTCGAGACGGCCGCCGCCGGCGACGTCGCCGTCGAAGTGCTGCCGGTCGACGAGCATGGTGTCGCCGACCTCTCGAAGCTTCCCGACCTGTTGGCGGGCGAGGGGCGGACGCTGGTCTGCCTGATGCTGGCCAACAACGAGACGGGCGTCATCCAGCCGGTCGCGGAAGCTTCGGCGATCGTGCGCGCGGCCGACGGCCTGCTGCATGTCGACGCCGTTCAGGCGGCCGGCAAGATCGCCGTCGATTTCTCCGCCCTGGGCGCCGACACCATGGCTCTGTCGGCTCACAAGATCGGCGGCCCGCAGGGCGTGGGCGCGCTGGTCGCCGGCACGCGGGCCAATGTGGTGCGTCGCCAGCACGGCGGCGGCCAGGAGCGTGGCCGCCGTGCGGGCACCGAGAACGTCGCCGGGATCGCGGGCTTCGGCGCGGCCGCCGAGGCGGCCCTGCGGGACTTGCCCCGGGCGGCCGATCAGGGCATTTGGCGCGACTTCCTGGCCCAGCGGGTCAAGGAAGCCGGCGGCGTGGTGCTCGGGGAGGGCGTTTCGCGCCTGCCTCAGACCCTGTGTCTCGCCGCCGAAGGCTTCGCCTCGCAGGTCCAGGTCATGAACCTGGATCTCGCCGGCGTGATGGTCAGCGCGGGTAGCGCCTGTTCCTCGGGCAAGGTCAAGGCCAGCCGCGTGGTGGAAGCCATGGGCCGGACCGACCTCGCTCCCTTCGCCCTCCGAGTGAGCGGCGGCTGGGCGAGCACGGAACAGGATTGGATTGTGTGCGGCGACGCCTGGCTCGCCGCCTGGAAGCGTATCGGCGCCCGACGCCGGGAGGTGGCTTGATGGCCGCGGTCAAGGAAACGATCGACACCGTCGCCGCGCTCGAGAAATACGAGCACGGCTTTACGACCGACATCGACCAGGAGTTCGCCCCCAAGGGGCTCTCCGAGGACATCGTGCGCTTCATCTCGGCCAAGAAGGACGAGCCGGAGTGGATGCTGGAATGGCGTCTCGAGGCCTATCGCCGCTGGCTCGAGCTGGATGAGCCCGACTGGGCCAAGGTCGACTATCCGAAGATCGACTACCAGGACGCCTATTACTACGCCGCGCCGAAGAAGAAGGACGGGCCGAAAAGCCTGGACGAGGTCGATCCGGAGCTGCTGGCCGTCTACGAGAAGCTGGGCATCCCGCTGAAGGAGCAGGCCGTGCTGGCCGGCGTCGAGGGCGCGCCGCGCTACGCCGTGGACGCGGTGTTCGACTCCGTGTCGGTCGTCACCACCTTCAAGAAGGAGCTGGCCCAGGCCGGCGTCATCTTCTGCTCGATGAGCGAGGCGATCCGCGAGCACCCGGAACTGGTCAAGCAGTACCTGGGCAGCGTGGTGCCGACCTCGGACAACTATTTCGCCTGCCTCAACAGCGCGGTGTTCTCGGACGGCTCGTTCGTCTACGTGCCGCCGGGCGTGCGCTGCCCGATGGAGCTGTCGACCTACTTCCGGATCAACGCCAAGGATTCCGGCCAGTTCGAACGCACCCTGATCATCGCCGACAAGGGCGCCTACGTCTCGTACCTGGAAGGCTGCACGGCCCCGATGCGCGACGAGAACCAGCTGCACGCGGCCGTGGTCGAGCTCGTCCTGCTGGACGACGCCGAGATCAAGTATTCCACTGTCCAGAACTGGTATCCGGGCGACCCGGAAACCGGCAAGGGCGGCATCTACAACTTCGTGACCAAGCGCGCCGATTGTCGCGGGGATCGTTCGAAGGTGTCGTGGACCCAGGTCGAGACCGGCTCGGCCATCACCTGGAAGTATCCGTCCTGCGTGCTGCGCGGTGAAGGCTCGTCGGGCGAGTTCTACTCGATCGCCGTGACCAACGGTCATCAGCAGGCCGACACCGGCACCAAGATGATCCACCTGGGCGCCAACACGAAGTCGCGGATCGTCGCCAAGGGCATCAGCGCCGGCAAGTCGACCAGCACCTATCGCGGCCTGGTTTCGGCCCACCCCAAGGCCAAGGGCGCGCGCAACTTCACCCAGTGCGACAGCCTGCTGATCGGCAAGACCTGCGCGGCCCACACCGTGCCCTACATCGAGGCCCGCAACGGTCAGTCGGTGTTCGAGCACGAGGCCACCACCACCCGTCTGTCGGACGACCAGCTGTTCTATTGCCAGCAGCGCGGGCTTTCGCAGGAAGAGGCCGTGGCCCTGCTGGTCAACGGCTTCGTCCGCGACGTGCTGCAACAACTGCCCATGGAGTTCGCCGTCGAGGCCCAGAAGCTCGTGGCGATTTCTCTCGAAGGATCCGTCGGTTAAGATGCTCTCTATCCAGAACCTCCACGCCCGCGTCGAAGAAAAGCCGATCCTGAAGGGCGTCACGCTCGAGGTGCCGGCCGGCGAGGTGCACGCCATCATGGGTCCGAACGGCGCCGGCAAGTCGACGCTGTCCTACGTGCTGAGCGGTCGCGGCGGCTATGAGGTCACCGAGGGCTCGGCCAGCCTGAACGGCGAGGACCTGCTGGAGCTGGAGCCCAACGAGCGGGCCGCCAAGGGCGTGTTCCTGTCGTTCCAGTACCCGCTGGAGATCCCGGGCGTGCCGGCCCTGACCTTCATCCGCACGGCCGTCAACGCCCAGCGCCGCGCCCGCGGCGAGGACGAGATCGCCGCGCCGGCCTTCCTGAAGCTGGCCAAGGAAAAGGCCGCCTCGCTGAAGATCGACTTCGAGATGCTCAAGCGCGGCCTGAACGTCGGCTTCTCGGGCGGCGAGAAGAAGCGGATGGAAATCTTCCAGATGGCGATGCTGTCGCCGAAGTTCCTGATCCTCGACGAGACGGACAGCGGCCTCGACATCGACGCCCTGAAGATCGTCTCGGAAGGCGTCAACGCTTTGCGTTCGCCGGAGCGCGGCATGCTGGTGATCACCCATTACCAGCGCCTGCTCGACTACATCAAACCCGACCGCGTGCACGTGCTGGCCGCCGGCCGCATCGTCGCCTCGGGCGGCCCGGAACTGGCCCTGCAGCTGGAAGCCGAGGGCTACGACAAGTACGTCGGGGCCGCCGCGTGAGCCTTTCGACCGCTCTCAAGACCGGCGACGTCACGGTCCTGCCGTCGCGCCGCGACGAGGACTGGCGCTGGACCGATCTGCGCGGCCTGATCCGCGCGCTGCCCGAGCCCGCGCCGAAGTTCGACGGCGAGGTTCCGGCCGGTCCGTTCGCGGGCCTGGCGGATGGCGAGATCCTGTTCGTCAACGGACGCCACGTGGCCAAGAGCGGGCAGGGCGACGTCCTGGCGCTGCGCTTCGTCGCGGCGACCGACAAGGCTTCGCAGGCGGCTGCATACGCCGTCGTCGTGGAGCCGGGCTCGAGCCTGACCCTGCTGGAAAGCCATGAAGGCCGTGCGGCCGGCTATATCTCGGACGTCGCGCTCGACATCGCCGTGGGCGAGGGCGCGAGCCTGACCCGCATCGTGCTGGTCGACGACGAGGCCGAGGCCGTCAACGTCGTCACCGCCCGCGTGGAACTGGCCGCCGGCGCGGCCTTCAACCAGACCGTCCTGACCGGCGGCGCGCGTCGCCAGCGGATCGAGACCCATGTCGCCCATCCCGGCGCCCACGCCCAGGTGCGCCTGGACGGGATCTACCTGCTGAACGGCCAGCGCCACGCCGACCAGACCACCGTGGTCACCCACGGCGGCGTCGACGGCGTCACCAGCCAGCTGACCAAGGGCATGGTCG
>JASGDR010000362.1:0-8697 GCA_047607095.1 Caulobacter sp. | reverse complement strand
CTACTGCCTGCGCTGCCAGCCGCAGGTGATGGGCGCGGCGCTGGACGTGCTGCGCCAGGCCGCCGCCACCCTGGCCACCGAGGCCAACGGCGTATCCGACAACCCGCTGATCTTCCCGGAAGCTGACGAGGCCCTGTCGGGCGGCAACTTCCACGCCGAGCCCGTGGCCTTCGCCGCCGACATGATCGCCCTGGCCGTCTGCGAGATCGGCTCGATCGCCGAGCGCCGCGTCGCCATGCTGGTCGACCCGGCGCTGTCGGGCCTGCCGGCGTTCCTGACCCCCAAACCGGGCCTGAACTCCGGCTTCATGATCCCGCAGGTCACGGCCGCGGCCCTGGTGTCGGAGAACAAGCAGAAGGCCTATCCGGCCAGCGTCGACTCCATCCCGACCTCGGCCAACCAGGAAGACCACGTGTCGATGGCCGCCCACGGGGCGCGCCGCCTGCTGTCGATGGTGGAGAACGCGACGGCGGTGATCGGCATTGAACTGCTGGCCGCCGCGCAGGGCTGCGACTTCCACGCGCCGCTGACCTCCAGCGCCGCCCTCGAGGCGGTGCGCAAGGCGGTGCGGGACAAGGTCCCTCACCTGTCGGACGACCGCCACTTCCATCCCGACATGGAAGCGGCCAACACTCTGGTGCGGACCGGCGCGGCGATCGCCGCGGCGGCCGGCGTTCCCCTGCCCGGAGCGACCTGATGAGCAGCGACTGGCTGGAAATCTGGCGGGGCGACGCGCCCCTGATCGTCAGCATTCCCCACTCGGGATCCTTCATCCCCGAGGACATCGAAAAGCGCCTGACCTCGAAGTGGCTGGGCCGCAAGGACGCCGACTGGTGGATCGAGCGGCTCTACAATTTCGCCGACGACCTGGGGGCGACCACGGTGCGGACGGCCGTGTCGCGCACGGTGATCGACGTCAATCGCGACCCGTCGGGCGCCTCGCTCTATCCGGGCATGGCGACCACCGCCCTTTGCCCGACCGACACCTTCGACGGCGAGCGGCTGTACGCCGAAGGCCAGGAACCCGACGAGGCCGAGATCGCCGCCCGCCGCGAGCGCTGGTTCGTGCCCTACCATCAGGCGCTGCGGGCCGAGATCGACCGCCTGCTGGCCCTGCATGGCAAGGTCGTCGTGTACGACGCCCACTCGATCCGCTCGCGGGCGCCGCGGCTGTTTCCCGGCGAGCTGCCGGTGTTCAACATCGGCACCAACGGCGGCGCCAGCTGCGACCCGGCCCTGACGGCGGCCGTCGCGGCGGCCTGCGAGACCTCGGGCCTGCCGATGGTGGTCAACGGCCGCTTCAAGGGCGGCTGGATCACCCGCCACTACGGCAAGCCCGAGCGCGGCATCCACGCCGTGCAGATGGAGCTGGCCTGCCGCGGCTACATCGACGATCCCTCGCCCCGCATCACCCCGCAGTCCTGGCCCTCGCCCTATCGCCCGCAGAAGGCCGCGCCGATGCGCAGCGTGCTGGGCGACGTGCTGAAGGCTTGCGTGGAGTTCGCTAGCCAAGCCTGACCGCAAAACGAAAACCCCGTCCTCCGACAAGCTCAGGATGAGGTTTTCGACTGAACCGCTGCGCCCGCATCAGCCCTCATCCTGAGCCTGTCCCCCGGGTCCGACCAAAGGTCGGCCCGAGGATAAACTCCGGACGAGGGCGGCCCCGCTGAAAGACCCGCATGACCCGCCTCGACAACACCCGCGTCATCCGCCCCGCCACCGGAACCGAGCTCACCGCCAAGAGCTGGCAGACCGAAGCCCCGCTGCGGATGCTGATGAACAACCTGCATCCCGACGTCGCCGAGCGGCCCGAGGAACTGGTGGTCTATGGCGGCATCGGCCGCGCCGCGCGTGACTGGGAGAGCTACGACAAGATCGTCGAGACCCTGCGCCGGCTGGAGGACGACCAGACCCTGCTGGTGCAGTCGGGCAAGCCGGTCGGCGTGTTCCGCACCCACGCCGACGCGCCCAGGGTGCTGATCGCCAACTCCAACCTGGTGCCGCGCTGGGCCAACTGGGAGCACTTCAACGAGCTCGATAAGCGAGGTTTGGCCATGTACGGCCAGATGACCGCGGGCTCGTGGATCTATATCGGCGCCCAGGGCATCGTTCAGGGCACCTACGAGACCTTCGTCGAGATGGGCCGCCAGCACTATGCGGGCGACCTCTCCGGAAAGTGGCTGCTGACGGCGGGCCTGGGCGGCATGGGCGGCGCCCAGCCGCTGGCCTCGGTGTTCGCCGGCGCCTCGTGCCTGGCCATCGAGTGCCAGCCCTCGCGCATCGAGATGCGTCTGCGCACCGGCTATCTCGACAGGTCGACCGACAGCCTGGACGAGGCCCTGGCCTGGATCGAGGAGTCGTGCGCCGCCAAGACCCCGATCTCGGTCGGCCTGCTGGGCAACGCCGCCGAACTGCTGCCGCAGATGTTCGCGCGCGGGATCCGTCCGGACCTGCTGACCGACCAGACCAGCGCCCACGACCCGATCAACGGCTACCTGCCGGCGGGTTGGACGCTGGAGCAGTGGATGGACGCCCGCGAGCGTGATCCGGCCGGCGTCAACAAGGCCGCCCGCGCCTCGATGGCGACGCACGTGCAGGCCATGCTCGACTTCCAGAAGGCCGGGGTCCCCACCGTCGACTACGGCAACAACATCCGCCAGATGGCGCTGGAGGAAGGCGTGGCCAACGCCTTCGACTTCCCCGGCTTCGTGCCGGCCTATATCCGCCCGCTGTTCTGCCGCGGCATCGGCCCGTTCCGCTGGGCGGCGCTGTCGGGCGATCCGGAAGACATCGCCAGGACCGACGCCAAGGTGAAGGAGCTGATCCCCGACAATCGCCACCTGCACAACTGGCTCGACATGGCCGGAGCGCGGATCAAGTTCCAGGGCCTGCCCGCGCGCATCTGCTGGGTGGGCCTGGGCGACCGCCACCGCCTGGGCCTGGCCTTCAACGAAATGGTCGCCAAGGGCGAGCTGAAGGCCCCCGTCGTCATCGGCCGCGACCACCTGGACTCGGGCTCGGTCGCCTCGCCCAACCGCGAGACGGAAGCCATGATGGACGGCTCCGACGCCGTGTCGGACTGGCCGCTGCTGAACGCCCTGCTCAACACGGCCTCGGGCGCCACCTGGGTGTCGCTGCACCATGGCGGCGGCGTGGGCATGGGCTTCTCGCAGCACTCGGGCATGGTCATCGTCTGCGACGGCACCGAGGCGGCGGCCAAGCGCATCGAGCGGGTGCTGTGGAACGACCCGGCCACCGGCGTCATGCGCCACGCGGATGCCGGGTATGAGATCGCGCGGGACTGCGCGCGGGAACATGGGCTGGATCTGCCGGGCATTCTCTAGCGGGACCGAAATCCCCGCCCTTCGACGAAGGTTGCAAATGCGTCTCCTCCCCGCCGCCGACCGCACCCCCAGCCCCTGGAAGAACGGCGGCGGGACGACCTGGGAGATCGCCGCCCAGCCGCCGGGCGCGGACCTTTCAAGCTTCGACTGGCGGCTGAGCATCGCGCGGGTCGCCGCGCCCGGGCCGTTCTCGGTGTTTCCCGGGATCGACCGGGTGCTTACCTTGATCGACGGAGCGGGGCTGCGACTGACCATCGAGGGCGCGGGTGAGGTGGTGCTCGACGCCGCCGCCGCGCCCCTGCCCTTTCCGGGCGACGCGCCGGCGTCCGCCACGCTGGACTCCGGCCCGATCCGCGACCTCAACCTGATGGTCCGCCGCGGCGCCTGGCTTGGAAGCGTCCGGCGGATCGACGGCGCGGAGACGATCATCGCCCAGGCGCGGGTCACGGTGCTGGTCGCCCAAGGCCCCGCGACGGTGAACGGCCGGGCCCTGGCGGCCGAGGACGCGGTTCTCGTCGAAGGCGATGCAACCTTGACCGTAGACGGGCGTTTGCTGCTGATCGGGATCGATCCGGCCTGACGCTCGGCGTCGGCGGGAGGGGTCCTTCGCGGAGCCCGGAATGACCGACAGCCTCTATGTGACCTTCCGCGCCGGCGCGCTGGAAGCGGCCCTGCCGCAGGCGGCGGTGGCCGAGATCCTGCCGCTGCCGGAACTGGTCGCCGCGCCGGGCGCGCCGCGCGTGCTGGCGGGCTTCGTCAATCTGGGCGGCGAGGCGGTGGCGGCCCTGGCCCTGGATCGCCTGCTGGACGCCGAGGGCGGCGAGCCCGCCCCCGCCCTCTATCGTCACCTGGTGCGGCTGCGGCCCCTGGCCGGCGCGCCGTCGGTGACTCTGATCGTCGATCGCGTCGGCGACGCCGCCGCCCGCGCGCAGGAGACCCAGCCGGTCGACGAGGCCGAAAGCCTGGGCGGCTGCGTGGCCCAGACCGCCCTGATCGACGGTCGCCTGACGCCGGTGCTGTCGCCCGAGCACCTGCTCCTGGCCGAGGAGAAGGCGCGGCTGGACGAGTTCGCCCGCCGGGCCCAGGACCGCCTGGCGCAGTGGGAAAGCACGCCCGCTTGAAGCCGCCCCGGGCTGCCGCGCGGCCCCAAGCCCCGCGCCCCCTGGCCCTGGCCGCCGACGAGCCGTTCCAGCGCCTCAAGCGCGCGGTGATCGCCCGCACCGGCCACCACTACTACGCCGACAAGGACGAGGTGCTGTGGGATCGCGTGCAGCGGCGCCTGCTGGCCACCCGCGACCGCGACGTCTCCGCCTATCTCAAGCGCCTGGCCGGCGACGACGGCGAAGCGGAATGGGCCGCGCTCGAGACCGAGATCACGATCGGCGAGACCTTCTTCTTCCGCTACGCCGAGCAGTTCACGGCGCTGCGCGAGACGATCCTGCCCGACATCCTGGAGCGCAAGGCCCACGACCGGCGCATCCGCATCTGGAGCGCCGGCTGCGCCACCGGGGCCGAGCCCTATTCGATCGCCATCCTGCTGTCGCAGATGCTGGGCGAGGCGCTCGCCGACTGGCGGATCTCGATCCTCGGCGGCGACATCAACGCCGCCTTCCTGGAGACCGCGCGCAAGGGCCAGTTCGGCCGCTGGGCGTTGCGGGCCGTCAGCGACGCCGACCGCGCGCAGTGGTTCACCGAGACCGCGCGCAACACCTGGACCCTGAAGAGCCCCTATCGCGGCCTGGTGCGGTTCGAGCGCCAGAACCTGCTCGATCTGCTGGGCCCCGCCCCGCCGCTGGAGCTGACCGAGTTCGACCTGATCCTGTGCCGCAACGTGCTGATCTACTTCCATCACGACGTGGTCGAGCAACTGGTCGGCGCACTGGGCGGCCGGCTGGCGGCCGACGGCTGGCTGCTGCTGGGCCACGCCGAACCCAATCCGGCCTTCGGCGAGATCCTGGACGTGACCCAGCTGCCGGGCACGGTGGCCTACCGCCCGGCCGATCCCGACCGCCCGGCCACGCCCGCCCCCAGCTTCGAGACCTTCGCCGCGCCCGAACCGGCGCCGGCCGAGATCCCGGTCCTGCGCTCGCGACCCGCGCCGATCCCCACGCCCGCCCCCTCGCCCGTTCCTCCGCACGTGCATTCGGCCGCGGATCTGGTCGAGGGCGTGCGGCGACTGGCCGACGCCGGCGACTATCCGGGGGCCCAGGCCGCCTGCCGCGCCGCCCTGGCCCTCGCGCCCGAGGATCCGGCGCTGCACCTGCATGACGGCCTGGTCCTGCAGGCGCTGAACCGGCCGGGGCCCGCCGAGGCGGCGTTCAAACGCGCGCTCTATCTCGATCGCGGCCTGGCCCTGGCCCACTATCACCTGGGCCTGCTGCTGCTCGACCAGGGACGGAGCAAGGCCGCCGCCCGTTCGCTGAACACCGCCGCCCGGATCGCGGGAACCCTTCCGGCGGAGACGCGTTTGGCCCACGGCGCAGGTTTGACCGCCGATCAGCTGCGCAAGAGCGTCCGTCTGCTGCTGCAGTCGCTCGTGGGGGTTTGAAGAACGACATGAAGCGTACCGACGCCGAAGCCGGCGACGGATCGGGGGGACTTTTGGACGACGCGCGGGCCCGGGTGATCCTGGCGGCGCGCACCCGCCGGCTGGCCGAGCGCAAGACCGCGCCGGAGCCGGAAACCCCGCTGGAAGACGTGCTGCTGTGCCAGGCCGGCGCGGCGCTGCTGGCCCTGCCCCTGGCGGCGGCCGAGCGCGTCACGCCGTTCGAGCCGCGCCGCCTGACCCCCGCCGCCGGACGCCCCGGCCTGCTGGGCCTGGCCGGAGTCGAGGGCCGACTGCGCCGGGTGCTCGACCTTTCCCGCCTGATCGGCGCGGCCCCGGCGGCGCCCGACGCGCCCGGCCTGCTGGTCGCCCTGCGCGGGGCCGGAAACCTCGCCCTTCGGATCGACGCCACGCCCGGCGCCGCCAGGGTCGCCCGCGAGACCGCCGACGACGCCTTCGAAGGCGGCGTCCGTGGAACGGTCGCCGAGGGCCCCGCCGGCTTCGTGGGCCGCACCGTCACCCTGATCGACATCGGCGACCTCGTCGCCGACCACCTTTCCGCCGCCTTGGGGGCAAGAGCCTAGTGACCATCGCCAACCGCATCATCCTCGGCTTCGCGGCCGTCACCGTCCTGCTGCTGGGCGTGGGCCTGTTCGGGCTGTTCCAGATCAGCGTGGTCAAGGACACCACGGAAACCATCGTCACCCGCGACATGGCCGTGGTCCGCCAGATCGCCCAGATCCGCACCACCGCCAACGAGATGCGCGCGGCCAGCGACGCGGTGATCACCAGCTATCTGTCGCGCTCGGCCGGCGGCGTCGGCCAGAACGAGGAAGATCCCGTCACCCGCTGGCGCCAGCGCGGCGTCGACATGGACGCGGCCCTGGAGAAGGCCGCCTCGGCCGCCCGCGACTATCGCCAGAGCGCCCTGTCGGCCGACCGCGCCGAAGCCTGGCGGCGCATCGAGGACTATCTGAACCAGACCGCCGCCTCGTCGCGCCAGGGCCGCACCGACACCGAGAACCTGTTCAGCGCCATCCGTCGCGGCGACGCGGCGGGCGTGGCCCAGGCCCAGACCGCCCTCGTCCAGCGCCGGGGCGAATTCGGCCGCGGCATCCAGGGCGCGGAGGACGTGCTGGACGACGCCATCCTGTCGGGCCAGCGCCGGATCAACGACGTCTACAAGGTCAGCCAGATCTCGATCATCGTCGCCCTGATCGTGGCGGCCGCCGTCTCCGGCGCGATCACCTGGGCCATCCGGGGTTCGATCGTCGGTCCGCTGGGCGCTTTCATGGGCTTCGTCGGCAAGGTGGGCGAAGGCGACCTGACCGGTCGCGCCGCCGCCGCCAGCACCGACGAGATCGGCAAGCTGGGCGGCACGCTGAACACCATGGTCGACGGCCTGATCGTGCTGGCCCGCCAGAGCCGCGAGGCGACCGAGAACCTAAACGCCGCCACCGCCGAGATCCGCGCCTCGACCCAGGAACAGGCCGCCAGCGTCGAGGAGCAGCTGGCCGCCGTGCAGGAGACCGCCGCCACGGTCGACGAGATCACCCACTCCGGCGCCCAGATCGGCAAGCGCGCCCAGGAGGTGATCGCTTCCGCTCAAGCCACCGCCCAGACCAGCAACGAGGGCCTGCGCGCCGTCGACGAGACCGCCAAGGCCATGGACGCCATCCGCGAGCAGGCCGAGGCCGTGGCCGAGAACATCGTCGCCCTGTCGGAGAAGACCCAGGCGATCGGCGACATCATCGCCACCGTCAACGACATCTCCGAGCGCTCGCACCTGCTGGCCCTGAACGCCGCCATCGAAGCCGCCTCGGCCGGCGAGAACGGCCGCAGCTTCGCGGTCGTGGCCTCGGAGATGAAGATGCTGGCCGACCAGGCCAAGGAGGCCACCACCCAGGTCCGCTCGATCCTCGGCGACATCCAGCGCGGCATCAACGCCTCGGTCATGCTGACCGAGGAGGCCGTCAAGCGCGTGACCGCCGGCAAGGAGCGCACCGACACCACCCAGCGCACGATCACCGAGATCACCGGGCGGGTGCAGGAGAGCGTCCAGACCTTCCAGCAGATCGTCGCCTCGACCAACCAGCAGCAGCTGGGCATCGAGCAGGTGATGGGCGCGCTGCAGAACATCCGCCAGGCCAGCCAGCAGACCGCGGCCGGCACCCGCCAACTGGACGAGGCCGCCGCCAACCTGTCGGACCTGTCGCGCCAGCTGCTGGCCCTGTCCGAGCGCTACCGGACCTGATCGCGACGTGCCCGACATCCGGCGACAGCTTCTGGCGGCGTTCGACCTCGAGCACCGCGAGCACCTCCAGGCGATCCGCCAGGCCCTGCGGTCCGGCGGCGAGGCCGACGCGCGCGAGATCTTCCGCCGAGCCCACAGCCTGAAGGGCGCCGCGCGGGCGGTCGACCTGCCCGCGGTCGAGACCCAGGCCCACGCTCTGGAAAGCCTGTGCGCCGAGCTGATGGACGGCGGCCGAACGCTCGACGCGGACACAATCGCGACGCTGGAGAGCCTGCTCGACGCGGTGGAGGACGCCGCCGCCGCGGCCTACGCCCCGCCCGCGCCCAAGCCGACGGCGGCGACGGCGGTTCAGCCCGCGACCGACGAGACCGTGGAACTGGTGCGGATCGACGTGGAGTCGGTCGCCGGCCTGTCGCGCGCCATGCAGACGCTGTCGGGCGACGTGCTCGACCACGGCGCCATCGACGAGGACCTGCGCCGCCTGGCGGCCGACGCCCGCCGCCTGGAGCGCGGCTGGCGCGAGAGCCGCTCCGGCGCCGGCGCGGCCGAGCGGG
>JASGDR010000361.1:0-4985 GCA_047607095.1 Caulobacter sp. | reverse complement strand
GATCAACAACGCCCTGCAGGTGGTCGACGTCAACGGCGTGGCGACCTGCAAGTCGGTGGTCGACGGCACCGATCCGTCGTGCGTGCCGCTGGACATCTTCACGGTCGGCAACGTCAGCGACGCGGCGCTGAACTACATCCGCGCGGTCAGCACCACCGGCGGCTCGACCACCGAGTCGATCGCCAGCGGTTCGCTGAGCGGCGACCTGACCGGCTATGGCCTGAAGAGCCCGTGGGCCAGCCAGGGCCTGGGCGTGGCCCTGGGCGCGGAATACCGTCGCCAGACCCTGAACTTCACCGCCGACGAGGTGGCCCAGGAGGCCGGCACCGTGCCGGTGAAGGGGGCGTTCAACGTCGGTGAAGTGTTCGGCGAGCTGCGCGCGCCGCTGCTGTCGGACAAGCCGTTCGTCAAGGCGCTGGACTTCGAGACCGGCTACCGCTGGTCCAACTACAGCACCGCCGGCGAGACCCAGAGCTACAAGTTCGGCCTGACCTGGAGCCCGGACGACCAGGTGCGGGTGCGGGCCAGCTACAACCGCGCCGTCCGCGCCCCGAACATCCTCGAGCTCTACACCCCGCAGGGCGTGGGCCTGTTCGGCGGTTCGGATCCCTGCGCCGGCACCAGCCCGACGGCCAGCCTGGCCCAGTGCCAGGCCACCGGCGTCACCGCCGCCCAGTACGGCACCGGCGTGATCAGCGACTGCCCCTCCAGCCAGTGCAACGAGCTCTATGGCGGCAACGAGGAGCTGAAGCCCGAAAAGGCCGACACCAAGTCGATCGGCGTGGTGCTGACCCCGTCCTTCCTGCCGCGTTTCAGCCTGTCGCTGGACTGGTACGACATCAAGGTCACCGACGTGATCGGCGGCATCTCGCCGACCGTGATCCTCAGCCAGTGCCTGACCACCGGCGCGGACTACTTCTGCAAGCTGATCCACCGCTCCAGCAGCGGTTCGCTGATCGGCACCGACGGCTACATCGTCAGCACCAACCTCAACACCGGCTACCTGTGGACCAGCGGCGTCGACATCAACGCCAACTACTCGATCGAACTGCCGGAGATGGGCGGCCGCGAGTGGGGCGGGCTGAAGTTCGAGCTGACCGGCGGCTATCGCGACAAGTACAAGACCGAGCCGCTGCCGGGCCTGGGCAGCTACGACTGCAAGGGCCTGTACGGTCCGACCTGCGGCCTGCCGCAGCCGGCCTGGCGCCACAACTTCCGCACCACCTGGGAAACCCCGTGGAAGGACGTCGAGCTGTCGCTGGCCTGGCGCTACATCGGCGGTTCGAAGCTGGACATGAACACGTCCGATCCGTTCCTGACGGGCGGGGACGGCTTCTACGACAGCCTCGACGCCAAGATCGAGGCCTACAACTATTTCGACCTGACCACGAGCTTCAAAGTCAAAGGCAACACCGTGCGGGTGGGGGTCAGCAACCTGTTCGACAAGGATCCGCCGATCCTCGACAGCTCGGGTTACGGCGTCTCCAGCGCGCCTTACGGCAACGCCAACACCTATCCGGGCATGTACGACTCGCTGGGTCGCCACGTGTTCATCGCCCTGTCGGCCGATTTCTAGCCCGGCCGGCGGCTGTCGCGGACGCTTGTCGTCCGCGCCGGTTCACGCCCCGGCGCCTCCGCGGCGCCGGGGCGTTTCTTTTTCGGCGGGCGGGCGAGTGTTCCACGACCTTGCAGCGCAAGGCGCGGGGCGCTTAGCGGATAAGTCGTACAATTACGGAAAGAGAATTTTGTTACGCGATTGACAGCGTTGTCCATTGACAGCGCTGTCGCATTACTCATAGGTTGCAGTCGCCGGCTCCCCAGAAGAGCCGGAGAACAAGGGAGGATGCGCAAGGCATCCCGAAAACTTGGCGAACTCACTGCGTCGACCCTGTCGGCGGAGATCGGCTCTCTGCGGCCGTAACCTAGGGGAATGCTCATGATTTCGAAGACTTATGCGGCCAAGGCCGCGCTGATGGCGGCGGCCTCGACGGTCGTCCTGCTGGGCGCGGGCCAGGCCATGGCCCAGACCGCGGCGTCCGATGCGGCGTCTCCGGCGGCGGCGCAGGAACCATCTGAGGTTGAAGCGGTCGTGGTCACCGGCTTCCGCGCCTCGCTGCAGAGCGCGCTGAACGCCAAGAAGAACTCTAACCTGATCATCGAGTCGGTGACCGCCGAGGACATGGGCAAGTTCCCGGACCAGAACATCGCCGAGTCGCTGCAGCGTCTGCCCGGCGTGCAGATCGACCGCGAGAACGGCCAGGGCACCAAGGTCCGCATCCGCGGCCTCGACCAGAACGTCACCGTCCTGAACAACGACATCTTCGTCTCGGGCCTGGAGCTCTTCCGGCTGGGCGAGGGCAAGATCAACCAGACCAACTCGCTGGAAGGCATTCCGTCCGAGCTGATCGGCGGGGTCGACGTCTACAAGTCGCCGGACGCCTCGCTGCTGGAAGGCGGCCTGGGCGGCATCATCAACCTGAAGACCCGCAACGCCCGCAGCTTGCGCGACGACACCACGATCGCCGGCGACCTGCGCGGCAACAAGGCCGGCGACACCGACTGGAACCCGACCGGCTCGATCGTGCTGGGCCACAAGTTCAGCGACCGCTTCGCCGTGCTGGGCACGATCTCGTACGACAAGACCGAGATCCATTCCGACGTGCTGGGCGGCGAGAACCGCGGCGGCTGGGCCTATAACGACCGGCCGGTGACGGGCGGCGCGACCCTGGACGTCTGGTCGCCGGAATATCGCTACGCCACCTATCGCGACCAGGAACGCAAGCGCCTGGGCGCCTCGCTGAACCTCGACTTCGCGCTGACCGACTCGCTGCAGCTGACGGCCGACTGGTTCCACTCGGACCTCAAGATCCTGACCAGCGAGGCCTCGATCAAGTTCCCGTTCGCCAACGAGAACGCGACCTACGCGACGGGCGCCAGCGTCGACGGCAACGGCGTGCTGCAGTCGGGCACGGTCACCGCCAATTCGGCCGAAGGCATCTCGTTCGTGCAGAACGCCAAGGCCACGACCGACAACTTCCAGTTCGCCCTGAACTGGGACGACGGCGGGCGCCTGACCGGCAGCATGCGGGCGGCCTATTCGACGGCCGACTACGAAAGCGCCAGCGCCAACAACGACGTGCGCTACACCCAGTACACCGTGCGCAACGGCACCTCGGCGGGCTTAGTGCCCAACGCCACCGCGCCGGCGACCTTCACCTACAGTTACGCCAACGGCGACAACCCGACCTTCACCCCGGCCAACCCGGCCCAGTTCAGCACGCCGTCCATGGTGTTCGCCAAGTCGCACTGGGTGTTCGGCGAGGACACCCAGATCGACAACGCCGCCATCCGCGGCGACGTGAAATACCGGCCCGAGTTCGGCGAGAGCGGCAACCTCGTGCTTAGCGCAGGCCTGCGCTACGCCGAGCGCAAGATCGACTCCGAGTTCTGGCTGCTGCTGGCCGACTATTCGGGCAAGGGCGAGCTGAACGCCCACGCCCTGGGGCTGGGCGACTGGACGCCCTACGGCTACTTCCAGGACGGCGCCATCGGCTTCAAGTCGTGCGGTCTGCCGGCCGGCACGGCCGGGCGTCCGAACTGCGGCCAGACCGCCACCGACGACGGCCGCTTCGGCGCCTCGCCGGCGCTGATCACGCCCTACCAGACCGCCGCCAGCAATCCCGAGCGCTTCGAGACCCTGACGGTGGGCGGCATCACGGCGCTGTTCCAGAACCGCAGCCAGATGAAGAACCCGGTCGCCTGGCTGTCGAACCTCTATTCCTCGACGCCGTTCCAGAAGTTCCGCGATCCGATCCAGTCGTTCCGCATCAAGGAAAAGACCACCACCGGCTACGGCATGGTGGACCTGGGCGGGGCGGGCGACCGCTATCACGTCAACGCCGGCGTCCGCGTCGTGCGCACCGAGTTGCAGATCGACTCCAGCGGCACCCCGACCTCGCCCTGGTACTACGGCACCGACAGCTGGAACGGCGTCATCGCCAATCCGGACGCGATCAAGACGACGCGCGAATATACCGACGTCCTGCCCAGCGCGAGCGCGGTGTTCGACGTCAACGACACCGACAAGGTGCGCGTGTCGGCGGCCCGGGTCGTGTCGCGCCAGGACCTGTTCCAGCTGGGGCAGGGCTCGGCCTTCAACTTCACCCGCAGCTCGACTCCGGGTCCGAACCTCAACCGCTTCCTCTACACCAACGGCAGCGGCGGCAACCCGGATCTCGACCCGTACCGCGCCTCGCAGTTCGACATCGCCTACGAGCGCTACATCGGCTCCAGCGGCATCGTCTCGGGGGCGTTCTTCTACAAGAGCGTGGACTCGTTCATCCAGACCGACACCGTGCCGCGCACCGTGGCCGACGGCTCGGTCGAGGGGGCGACGCTGGGGGTCTACACCGCGCCGGTCAACGGCGAGGGCGGCAGCATCAAGGGCGTGGAGCTGGCGGCGCAGTACGCCTTCGCCAACGGGTTCGGCTTCAACGCCAACTACACCTACTCCGACTCCGAGACCTCGAAGTCGAACGACTACGACGACAACCTGCCGATCCCGGGCGTGGCCAAGCACGCCTTCAACGTCCAGGGCTACTACGAGGGTCACGGCTTCGAGGCCCGGGTGTCCTACGCCTGGCGCGACAAGAGCTACCAGGGCGACTTCTCGTTCGGTTCGGGAACCGACACCCACAGCCTGGGCACCTGGGAGCGGGCCTACGGCCAGCTCGACGCCCAGGTCGGCTATGCGGTGACCCCGGCGATCAAGATCGTGCTGGAGGGCATCAACCTGACCGAGGAGCCCACCGGCCGCTACCTGCAGTGGGAGAACCTGCCGTTCCGCTACGCCACCGGCGACCGGCGGATCGTGCTGGGCGCGCGGTTCAAGCTGGGCCTCTGACGGCCTCGCGCCGGCGGCGGACTGCAAGCCGCCGCCGGCGCTCTTTTCCTTCGAAGAACAACAGAGGGGAGGGGCTTCATGG
>JASGDR010000360.1:0-2579 GCA_047607095.1 Caulobacter sp. | reverse complement strand
CTCCAGGTATTCCTCGAGCACGATCTTGTCCTGCACCGGATCCTTGACGATCGCCCCGAGCAGGCTGGGGGCCAGCCCCTCGGCGCTCAGCTTGCCGCCGTCGAAATAGGCGGCCTGGCTGAGGCCGCCGACGGTGACGGCGATGGCCTCGGCGGTCGACAGCGAGCCCGAGGGCGTCTTCAGCGTCACCTTGCCGTCGAGGGTCGAGCCCCCGCGCAGTTCGCGGAAGATCGAAACGACGCGGGCGACCTCGTCGGCGACGTTCTTTGGCGCCGGCAGGTCGAGGCTCTGCGCCATCTCGCCGACCCGCCGCGTGACGATGGCGATCTCCTCCTCCATGTCGTCGGGCAGCGGCAGCACAACGACGTTGAAGCGACGCTTCAGGGCCGAGGACAGCTCGTTGACGCCCTTGTCGCGGTTGTTGGCCGTCGCGATCAGGTTGAAGCCGCGCCGCGCATAGACCGCGTCGTTCAGCTCCGGGATCGGCATCATCTTTTCGGACAGCACGGTGATCAGCGTGTCCTGCACGTCCGAACCCATGCGGGTCAGTTCTTCCAGGCGGCACAGCTTGCCCGCCTCCATCGCCCGGTAGAGCGGGGTGGGCACCAGGGCCTCGCGCGAGGGGCCGTTGGCCAGCAGCTGGGCGTAGTTCCAGCCATAGCGGATCTGGTTCTCGTCGGTACCGGCCGTGCACTGGATGACCAGGCTGGAGTCGCCGCATATCGCGGCCGCCAGATGCTCGGACACCCACGACTTGGCCGTGCCCGGCACGCCGAGCAGCAGCAGGGCCCGGTCGGTGGCCAGAGTGGCCACGGCCGTTTCGATCAGCCGGCGGTCGCCAACGTACTTGGCGCTGATCGGCGTGCCATCCGCGGCCTTGCCGCCCATCAGGTAGGTGACAACCGCCTTGGGCGACAGCGCCCAGCCGCGCGGGGTGGGCGCGTCGTCCTTGCGCTTCAAGGCCTCCAGCTCGGCGGCGTAGGTCGTCTCCGCCGGCAGTCGCAGAATATCGGTCAAGTCGGACGCTCCGGTTCGAGGGCGATGTTGAGATGCAGCTGGTCCAGCCGGGGATCGGCGACGGAGAGGCCGCGGGCGACGCAGGCGTCGACGACGGCCTGGGCGGCCGCCCGGTCGAGGATCAGCCCGAGGTTCGTCAGGCCCGTGGCCAGCATCGGCGGCGGCGCGCGGACTTCCGCGGTAAGGCTGAGATCGACGAGCGCGAGCAACGCCTTGTAGCCGGGTGAGCGGGACAGGATCTCCGCCCCCGCCTGCCCCAGCATCTCGCCGGCGACGGCGATGCCGCCTCGGAAGGTCGCATCGTCCTCTCGCGCCAGAACGGCCGCCAACGCCTTGCGGCGCTCCTCCGACGAAGCTCGACGGATGAGGATGGCGACGAGGTCGACCGGGACGTCGGCCTCTTCCAGGGTCAACTCGAAAAGGACGCGCCAGGCGGCCGGCGAAGCGGTGTCCTCGACCATGCTCGCGAACGCGGCGAGGACCAGCGGCTCTCCCATCGGCATGCTTTCCAGCAGGCCCGTTTCGTCGACGCCGAGCGCCTTGGCCAGATCGGCCAGCGCGACGACGCTCAAGAGATCGCGTCGCCGGCCTTCCTGCGTGGCGTTCTTGAGCGGCTTCAGCTTCAGCTGATTGCGGCGCTTGATCAGGCCGACCCGCGCCAGCTCGACCATGCCGGCCAGTTCCTGGGCGGCCGAGGCGTCGCCCTCGCCGCGCCCCAGCCGAGCCAGCAGCCGCCGGACCAAAGCCTGCACGCGGTCGGATCGGTCGGCGGCGAAACCTTCCAGCACCGGGGCGTCGTCGGGCGACAATCCCTGCTCCAGGATCTCCAGCAGCTTCAGACGGCGTTCGGCGGGCTCCCCGCCGGCCTTGGCCGCGACGAGCGCCCGCGCGGCCGCCGGATCGCCGTGACGCAAGGCGGTCAGAGCGGCCCGGCGCTCCGCCCAGGCCCAATCGGCCCAGGTCTCGGCCGTGAGGACTTCGGACGGAGCCTTGGCCGCCTCCGAAGCCGCCCAGGCCACCCACGGCGCATAGACGTCGGGCGACCAGTCGTCGGTCGCGCGCGGCAGCCAATCGGCCGGATGCATGGCATGGCCGCGCGCGGCCAGGAACCGGACCAGGGCGCGGACGCCGCCCTCCTCCGTCCGGCGCGCGGCCAGAAGACGGCGAATACGGGCGCGGATCGCCTCGGGCGGCGTCGGCCATGGCAGGATCGGCAGCAGCGCGCGCGAGGTCAGCGGCGGCGGCGCCGGTCGGAACAGCACCTGCAGCGCCTGACCCGCCAGCGCGACCAGGGCGGCCTCCGCGCCGGCGCCCTGCCCCACGGCCTCGCGCCAGTCCGAAGGCGCCTGGTCGACGGCGCCGCGCCCCGCCATCCAGGCCCCGCGGATGCGCGCCAGATGGTCCTCCAGCTCAAGCATCGAAGCCGATCCGCCCCCAGTTGGTCCGCGCCGCCAGAAGGGTCAGCCGCGCGCCGTTCCAAAGGCCCGCGGCGGCGTCGAGCCGCGCGCCCAGCGACACGTCCGGCGCCGCGCCGTCGAGCGGCAGCGCGCCGGCCTCGCCCG
>JASGDR010000359.1:0-3680 GCA_047607095.1 Caulobacter sp. | reverse complement strand
GTGGGCGCCCGACAGGCTGCCGCCGAACACCGTGAAGTCCTTGGAGAAGACGTAGACGACCTTGCCGTTGATCGTGCCCCAGCCGGTGACCACCCCGTCGCCGGGGACCTTCTGCTCGGCCATGCCGAACTCGGTTCCCCGGTGCTCGACGAACATGTCGAACTCCTCGAACGAGCCTTCGTCCAGCAAGAGGTCGATCCGCTCGCGCGCGGTCAGCTTGCCCTTGGCGTGCTGCGCCGCCACGCGCTTTTCACCCCCGCCCGCACGGGCCTGGGTGCGGCGACGTTCAAGCTCTTCGAGAATGTGCTGCAAGGAAGACTCCGGCCCGATGTGCGAACGTCGCAAAGACTGGATTTTGCGTGGCTGTGGGGCGGTTCCTCAAGAAAATTGAGGTTTCGGCGAGGGCTTGCGAACTTGCATCTTGTGAAATAGCAAAGTTGCGAAATGGGAGAGAAGCTGTTCATCGGGCCGCGCCTGCGGCTGTTGCGCCAGGCCAAGGGCTGGAAGCTGGAGGCTTGCGCCGCGCAGCTCGGCCTCTCGGCCAGCTACCTGTCGCAGATCGAGGCCAACCAGCGGCCGGTCACCGCCCGGGTGCTGATCGACGTCATGCGGGTGTTCGAGGTCGACGCCGCCTCGCTGGACGCCGCCGACGACCAGCGGCTGATCGCCGACCTGCGCGAGGCCAGCGCGGACGCGCCGTCCGGCGGGGAGGCCCCCAGCCTGTCGGAGATCAAGGCGGCGGTGGCCAACACGCCCAACCTCGCCAAGGCCTATCTCGATCTGCACCGCGCCTATCGCCGCCTCGACGAGCGGCTGAAGGCGACTGAGGAAGCCGTGTCGCTGGACGAGCGCGGGGCGGCCAGCGCGCTTTTGCCCTACGAAGAGGTGCGCGACTTCTTCCACTACAAGAACAATTACATCCATAGCCTGGACGTCGCCGCCGAGGCCCTGGCGGGCGAGATCGGCGGGGGCGGCGAGCGGGCGCTGGAGGCCTATCTCGCCGGTCTCGGCGTCGGCGTGGCCCGCAGCGGCGAGGCCGACCTGCTGCGCCACTGGGACGCCGCCGGCCGTACGGTGACCGTCGGGGCGGCCCATCCGGAGGCCACCCGCAGCTTCCAGCTGGCCTACCAGATCGCGGCGCTGACCCTGCCCGACATCGTCGAGGCCGAGCTGGCGGCGGCGGGTTTTCGCAGCGACAGCGCCGCCAAGGTCTGCCGCACGGGCCTGCTGAACTACGCCGCCGGGGCGCTGGTGCTGCCCTATGAGCGCTTCCGCGAGGCGGCGCGGGCCGCCAGGCACGACGTCGAGCGGCTGGCGCTTTCCTTCCAGACCAGCCTGGAGCAGGTGTTCCATCGCCTGTCGACGCTGCAGCGGCCGGGCGCGCGGGGCGTGCCGTTCTACTTCGTGCGGCTGGACCGGGCCGGCAACATCACCAAGCGCCACAGCGCCACGCGCCTGCAGTTCGCCCGCTTCGGCGGGGCCTGCCCCTTGTGGAACGTGCACGACGCCTTCGCCCGGCCCGACGCCTGGCTGGTGCAGCTGGCCCAGATGCCGGACGCGACGCGCTACATCTGCCTGGCGCGCGGGGTGGTGAAGCCGTCGGGCGCCTATCGCCAGGCCGAGCGGCGCTACGCCCTGGGCCTGGGCTGCGAGGCCCGCTACGCCGACCAGCTGGTCTATGCCGACGGGCTGGACCTTTCGGGGCCCTCGGCGCCGATCGGCGTCAGCTGCCGGATCTGCGAGCGCGACGACTGCAGCCAGCGGGCCTTCCCGCCGGTGGACCGGGCCTTCGAGGTGTTCGAGGACGACCGTCGCTGGGTGCCGTTCTCGCTGCGGGGCTAGGACGGGTCAGTCGATACGGGCGAGGAGGGCCTGGCCGGCTTCCGTCCAGCTTCCGCCGCGGCCTGACGGCGAAATCAGGCCGTAGCGGACCAGGAGGTCCACGGCGCGCTCGCCCGCCGACATGCTCTGGTGGTCGAGCTCGCCGTCGCGGCCCTCGAGATATTGGGCGCACATCCAGGCGAGAGCGGAGAGCAGGCGCTGTTCTTGGTTGGTCATCCCGCGAGGATGTCGTCGAGAAGCAGCGCCCGCAAGGCGATCAGGCCTCGATATCCACGTCCTTGGTTTCCTTCAGGAACAGGAAGCCGATCACCGCCGTCACCCCGGCCACCGCGATGGGGTACCAGAGGCCGAAATAGATGTTGCCGGTGGCCGCGACCATGGCGAAGGCCGTGGTCGGCAGGAAGCCGCCGAACCAGCCGTTGCCGATGTGGTAGGGCAGGCTCATCGAGGTGTAGCGGATGTTGGTGGGGAACAGCTCGACCAGCATGGCCGCGATCGGGCCGTAGACCATGGTCACATAGATGACGAGCAGGCTCAGGAGGGCGACCACCAGGGGCTTGTTGATCTTGGCCGGGTCGGCCTTGGCGGGATAGCCGGCGTCCTTCAGGGTCGCGGCCAGCATGGCCTCCCAGGCCTTCTTCTCGGCTTCGAACCGCGCCTTGGGGCTGGCTTCGCCGCGGAACGAGGTCAGGGTGGTGTCGCCGATGCGCACCTGCGCCGTCTCGCCGGCGGCGGCCGGCTGGTTGTCGTAGCTGACGCCGGCCTTGGCCAGGTACGACTTGGCCAGGTCGCAGGAGGTGTTGAACACCGTCTTGCCGATGGGGTCGAACTGGAACGAGCAGTCGGCCGGGTCGGCGATCACGGTCACCGGAGCCGAGGCGGTGGCGGCGGCCAGCTGCGGGTTGGCGGCCGTGGTCAGGGTCTTGAACAGCGGGAAGTAGGTGAGGGCGGCCAGGGCGCAGCCCAGCATGATGATCGGCTTGCGGCCGATCTTGTCCGACAGCCAGCCGCAGACCACGAAGAACGGCGTGCCGATCAGCAGCGCGATGGCCACCAGGGTGTTGGCCGTGGCGCCGTCGACCTTGAGCATCTTCTCCAGGAAGAACAGGGCGTAGAACTGGCCGGTGTACCACACCACGGCCTGGCCGGCGGTCAGGCCCACCAGGGCCAGGATGACGATCTTCAGGTTGCCCCAGCGGGCGAAGCTGTCCTTCAGCGGCTGCTTGGTGCCCTTGCCCTCGCTGATCATCTTCTGGAACGAGGGGCTTTCCGACAGCTGCAGGCGGATCCACAGCGACACGCCCAGCAGGGCGATCGAGATCAGGAACGGAATGCGCCAGCCGAAGGCCTGGAAGGCGTCCTCGCCGACGGTCGAGCGGGTGGCCAGGATCACCACCAGGCTCAGGAACAGGCCGAAGGTCGCGGTGATCTGGATGAAGCTGGTGTAGAAGCCGCGCCGCCCGTGCGGGGCGTGCTCGGCCACATAGGTCGCCGCCCCGCCGTACTCGCCGCCCAGGGCCAGGCCCTGGATCAGCCGCATCAGCACCAGGGCGATGGGGGCGATGACGCCGATCTGCTCGTAGCTGGGCAAGAGGCCGACGACGAAGGTCGACAGGCCCATCAGCAGCATGGTGATCAGGAAGGTGTTCTTGCGGCCCCAGAGGTCGCCCAGGCGTCCGAACACCAGCGCCCCGAACGGCCGCACCGCGAAGCCCGCGGCGAAGGCGGCGAGCGCGAAGATGAAGCCGGTGGTCTCGTTCACGCCCGAGACGAAGTGGTGGGTGATGTAGGTCGCCAGCGAGCCGTACAGGTAGAAGTCGTACCACTCGAAGACGGTG
>JASGDR010000358.1:0-2655 GCA_047607095.1 Caulobacter sp. | reverse complement strand
GGCTCAGCAACGCCCTGGACTGGCTGGCCGCCGATCCGATCACGAGCCCAGGAGGGTGAGCGACGATGTCTAGCGTGTAGAGCCTGACCTGACGGCCGGTCCGCCGGACGTCCGAGACCACACCAAGAGATCAGCAACGGCCTTTCCGCCGCCGCGCCCCTGGCGCGGCGCACGGGAGCGCTCGCGCCAAATCCGACGCGTCCGAGGGCGCGATCCATAATGGGAGGGAAAAGGGAAATGACTAATCGGAACAAGCCCCAGAACGGGCGCGCGCCGCGCGCGCGGCTGCTGGCCGGAGCCTCGCTGGCGGTGCTGCTGAGCCCCGCGCTCGCCATGGCCCAGGCGGCGCCGCCGCCCGCCGGCGACCAGCCGATCACCGACAACGCCGTCAGCGAGGTGGTCGTCACCGGCTATCGCGCCGCCCTGCGCAGCGCCATCGACACCAAGAAGAACTCCGACGTCATGCTCGACGCCATCAACGCCGAGGACATCGCCGACTTCCCAGACTCCAACCTCGCGGAGTCCCTGCAGCGCCTGCCGGGCATCTCGATCGACCGCGACAACGGCGAGGGCCGCACGATCAGCGTGCGCGGCCTGTCGGGCGACTTCAGCCGGGTGCGGATCAACAACATGGAGGCCCTGTCGACGGGCGCCGCCAACGACTCCGGCGCCAGCCCCAACCGCTCGCGCGCCTTCGACTTCAACGCCTTCGCTTCGGAGCTGTTCAGTTCGGTGCGGGTGCGCAAGTCCTCGTCCGCCGAAGCCGACGAAGGCTCGCTCGGCGCCACGGTCGACCTGATCACCGGCCGGCCGTTCGACTACAAGAAGAGCGCCTTCGCCCTGTCGGCCGAGGACAGCTATTACCAGAACGGCAAGAAGCACAGCCCGCGCATCACGGGCCTCGTTTCCAACCGCTGGTTCGACGGCCGCCTGGGCCTGTTGATGTCGGCCGCCTACGCCAAGCGCACCTCCGAGGACGACACCTACGCCCGGGGCGGCGGCTCCTCGGACTACACCTATCGCGGCTCGACCTGGACCGGCGACGAACTGCCCGGCCGCGCCGGCTTCGCGGCCCCCACCGGCACGGTGTTCACCGCCCTGATCCCGACCACCCTGACCGGCGCGGCGCTGGAGGCCTACAAGGCCAATCCGGCCAACTACTACAACCCGATGGCCAATCCGGCCGCCTATGCCGAGATGACCGGCTCGGATCCGGCCGCCTACGCCAAGCTCTATCCCAACTGCGCGGCGGCCGCGGCTCAGTCGGTGGCGACCCTGACGCCCGTCTCGCCGGGCTGCAACGACAGCCTGATCCGCTTTCCGGCCTTGCCCTCGATCGCCCAGCGCGACGTCGAGACCGAGCGCCTGGGCCTGACCGGCTCGGTGCAGTTCGAGATCAGCTCGCGCACCCGCCTGACCGTCGACGCCCTTTATTCGCGGTTCGAGAGCGTCAGCACCAACTACCAGCTCTCGCCGGTCGGCCTTAACCGCAACAACACCAACGCCAGCTATCAGTACGGGGCCAACGTGCCCACCGCCACGGCCCGCGCCGGCAGCGCCATGACCGACGCCCAGCGCCGCGCCCTCTATCCCGGCGGCTGCACCTTCACCGCCGAGACCGACCTCAATCCCGGCCAGGACTGCGGCCAGCAGCTCTACGGCTCAACGCCCGTCAGCGGCTACGCCTACAGCTACAACCCCTACAACCTGGATCCGTACGAGTACTACACCAACCCGGCTTCGCCCGGTTACGCCGGCCCGGCCTCGTCCCTGCCGTTCCGCGGCGACCTGATCGGCCGGCCGTCGGTCAAGCTGCTCGACGCCGAGGTGGTCGGCCAGAACGCCGAGTACCTGAAGCTGGGCAACGTCGACTGGCGCTCGGGCGCCGACCGCGGGGCCTACACCACCGACTTCCGCCAGGTCTCGGCCGAGCTGACCCACGAGTTCAGCGACAAGCTCAAGGGCACGCTGGCCTACGGCGCCTCGCGTTCGGAGAACAAGAACCAGGGCACCCTGGTCGAGTTCAACTACATGGACGCCCAGGAGGCCTTCATCTTCGACGAGCGGGGCGCCAAGGGCATGCCGCGCTTCGACGTCGGTTTCGACGCCGCCGATCCCACCAAGTGGGGCATCGTCAAGGGCTTCTCCGGCATGCGCAACTACAAGCGCAACACGCTGAACACCTATGACGGGATCAAGGGCGACGTCGTCTACGAGATCGACGACCACTGGACCCTGAAGTTCGGGATCACCGGCCGCAAGTACGCCTTCTCGACCGACCAGTACGAGCGCAACAACGACCTTCTGAACCCCACCGAGAAGGAGGCCGGCGTCAGCGTCGCCTCGCTGGGCCAGGTGATCGAGTTCGGCCAGGGCCTCGACGTCCCGGCCGGCTCGACGACGCGCTTCTTCGCCCCCAGCCTGGAGGCCTTCGACAAGGTCTTCGGCTTCACCTGCAACTGCATCAACAAGTACGGCGACTTCCGCATCACCCGGAAGCGCAACCGCTCGGCCTCGTTCGAGGTGGAGGAGAAGAACCTCGCCTACTACGCCCAGTTCGGCTTCAACTACGAGGTCTGGGGCGGTCGGCGCCTGTTCGGCAACCTCGGCGTCCGCCAGGCCGAAACCGAGGTCGAGTCCGTCGGCGAGACCACG
>JASGDR010000357.1:0-30776 GCA_047607095.1 Caulobacter sp. | reverse complement strand
GGTCTGGCCGACGCCGAACGGGTTGCCCATGGCCAGCACCAGATCGCCGACCTCGAGCTGTTCCTGGTCGTCGATGGCGATGGTCGGCAGGCGCTCGCCCTTGGTGTCGATCTTCAGGACCGCGAGGTCCGAGCGCGGGTCGTCGAGCAACACCGTGGCCGGGAACTCGCGCCGGTCGGCGAGCTGCACGGTGATGTCGCTCATGTTCTCGATGTTGTGGTGATTGGTGATGATCACCCCGTCAGCGCGGACGATGGCGCCCGAGCCGAGCGAGCCCTGCACCTGGTTGCGCGGCGCGCCGCCGCGACCGCCCATGAAGAAGTCCCAGAACGGATCGGATTGCTGGCGCACGACCCGGCGGCTGGCGACGTTGACGATGGCGGGGGCCGTCTTCTTCACCACGGGGGCGAAGGAGGCCTTCATCGACATCGGGTCGGTCGGCGACTTGCGGGTCGGCTGGGCGAGGTCGGGGATGGACTGGGCCTGGCTGCGCGAGGCCGGATCCGAGCAGGCGGCCAGCAGGGCCAGAGTCGGGATCAGGACGCGAAGGGCGGGCTTGGACAAGTCGATGGCTCCGTCAGATCTTGCGGCGCCAGCGATCTCTCGGAGCACCGACGCGCGCTCTCGTGCCTAAACAGCGAAGTTTTCAGGCGCAATCATGGCGTTCAGCGCGCGGGATCAAGGCCGGGTTCCGCCGCCGACGACGGACGGGCGCGGCGCGTGCGCAAAATGACCGCCAGACCGGCCAGGGCCAACAGGCCGGCGATGGCGAGCGGCAGGCCGGGAAGGTGCAGGGTCCGCTCGTGGCGGACGGAGAAGGCCAGGGTGAGGCCGTAGAGCGCCGGGCCGATGATCGCCGTCAGGCCCATGATGGCCGAGCCGGCGCCCTGCAGCTGGCCCTGCTCGGCGGGGCCGACGCGACGGGTCATCATGCCTTGCAGACCCGGCTGGATCAGGGCGGCGAAGGCGCTCACCAGCAGCCCGGAGGCGAACAGCCAGCCCCACGGCGCGAAGGCGAAGATCCCGAACGAGACGACGAAGCAGGCAAGGCCGGCGATCACCGCCCCACGCTCCTTCAGCCGGTCGACGATCGGCCCCACCAGCAGTCCCTGCACGACGACGCCCAGCAAGCCCGATCCCATCATCAGCAGGCCGATCTGGAACGGCGTCCAGCCGTAGCGGTAACCGGTGTAGAGCACGAAGACGCTGGGATAGGCGTTGTGGGCCAGCTGCATCAGGAAGCTGACCACGCCCAGGCGCGGCAGGTCCGGATGCGAGGCCAGCAGCTTCAGCGAACCGACGGGATTGGCCTTCCTCCAGTCGAAGCGGGGCACGCGCCGCTCCGGCGGCAGGGATTCGGGCAGCACCAGAAGCCCGTACAGCCAGTTCAGCAGCGCCAGGCCGGCGGCGATCCAGAACGGCAGGCGCAGGTCGATCTCGCCCAGCAGGCCGCCCAGGGCGGGCCCCGCGATGAAGCCGGCGCTCCAGGCCGCGCCGATCAGGCCGAAAGCCTTGGCCCGGCCGTTCTCGGGCGTGACGTCGGCGATATAGGCGCCGGCCGCCGAGAAGCTGGCGGCCGTGGCCCCGTGGATGATGCGGCCGACGAACAGCCACCACAGGCCCGGCGCCAAGGCCATGAAGATGTAGTCGACGCCCAGACCGAAGATCGAGATCAGGATCACCGGGCGGCGGCCGTAGCGGTCGGACAGCATGCCCAGGACCGGCGAGCAGAAGAACTGCATCACGCCCCAGACCATGCCGAAGGCGGCCGTCCATTGGGCCGCGTCGTCGGTGTGGCCGCCGGCCATCTGCTTCACGAGGTTCGGAAGGACCGGGATCATCAGCCCCAGCGACAGCACGTCCATCAGGGCGGTGACGAAGATGAAGCCCAGCGCCGCCTTGCGGGCCGAATGGGCGATGGGTTCGGACATGGAGCCTCCCTGGGGGCGGGGACTTTGACCGCCAGTCGGATAGACGGCAAGGGCGGTGCGTCCTTCGAGGCTCGCCTCTCGGCTCGCACCTCAGGATGAGGAAGTCATTGCACGGGGTTCCTCATCCTGAGGCGCCCGCACCGCGGGCCTCGAAGGACGCAGGGCCTCTCAGCGGATATGCTTCCCCAGCCCCTCCAGCAGCTCGGTCCACCACTGGCCGTGGCGCAGCAGGAAGAGCTGGTCGGGGAAGCCGTGGCGGGCCACGTGCTCGGCGGGCACGGTCTCCCAGCCGCGATGCTCGACGGTGACGCGGGTCTCCTCGCCGACGGCCTCGAACCGGACCTCGACCTCGGTGTCCATGCCCGGCGCGAAGGCCGCCTGGCGCCAGCCGAAGACCAGGCGCTCACCCGGGCTCCAGACGCGGACCCGGCCGATCTCGAAAACCTTTCCCGAGGCCAGGCGCTCGACGAGGCGCGCGCCCTCCCCTTCTCCCTCGAAGGCCAGCATGCCCGGCGAGCGCGGGGTGAACGAGAACAGCGGATTGGGCCGCCACCAGGCGCCGATCTCGCCGACGAAGGCCTCGAACACCCGGACCGGCGCGGCCTTGATGCGCAGGGCCACGAGGATGCGGGCGCTCACTCTTCCGTCTCCAGATGGGCCTTCAGCGCCAGGAGCTGGTCGCTCCACAGCGCCTCGGCCGCCGCCGCCCAGGCCTTCAGCTCGACCATGGGACCGGGCCTGAGGGCGTAGACCCGAACCCGCGCGTCGAACGGCGGGTGGCTTTCCTCGACCAGTCGCGCCTGCTTCAGCGTGCGCAGGTGGCGGCTCATGGCCGGCGGCGTCAGGCCCAGGACGTCGGCGAGCTCGCCCGCCCGCCGCGGACCGTCGGCCAGCAGTTCGACCGTGCGGCGGCGATGCGGGTCGGCCAGGGCCGCCAGGGTCCGGTCGATGCTCACGACCGCGCGCCGTCGTCCAGCTGGGCCAGCAGCCGCTTGCCGGCCTTCAGTCGCCAGGCCTGCTCAAGGGCGCTCTCGAGGGTGGGCTCGTCGACGGCGTCGAGGACAACGTTGGTCGCCCCCTTCAGCCCCCAGCCGCCCTTGACCGGAACGAAGGCGGCCGGCTCGGCGGCGACCAGCATCTCCTGCAGGTCGGGCGTCAGCTGGACCATGCCGTAGCGGGCGTCGGGATAGCCGAGCGTGGCGAAGATCCGGCCGACGCGGAAGTCGGTCGTCCCCATGTGCGCGCCCTCGACCACGCCCGGCAGCGCCAGGGCCAGGCGGCGGAAGTCGTCCGGCGTCACGCCCAGCCCTGGATCTTCAGGCCGGTGGCGGCTTCGGCCTCCTCGCGGGTGACGGCCTTGACGGTCTGGCCCACGGTCCAGATGTGGCCCTCCGGATCGCGGCAGCGATAGGTGCGGTCGCCGTAGAACTGGGTCTCCGGCTCCTGGATGATCTCGGCCCCGGCGGCGCGGGCCCTTTCGCAGTGGGCGTCCACGTCCTCGTCGATGTGGATGTGCACCGTCTGGGTGTTCTTGCCGCCCAGCGAGGCGGGGCTGGCGTGGTCGGCGCTCCACTCGTTGCCGACCATCACGTGGCTTTCGCCGTAAGCCATCTGCGAGTGACCGAGGTTGCCCTCGCTGTCCTCGATCAGCAGCACCAGCTCGAAGCCGAACGCGGCCTCCAGCCACTTCAGGGCGGCCTTGGGGTCCTTGTAGCAAAGGGCCGAGGTCAGGCGGGCCATGCGCGCCTCCTATTGCGATGAACCGCAATATTTAACGCATAACGCAAATATCCAGGCAAGAGAAAAGGCGGGCCTCTCGACCCGCCTTTCCAGGGCTCAGCGCAGGGCGGCCTTCACCGGGGCCAGATCACCGTCGACCTTTTCCGGCGTCACGCCGATCACCTTGGCCAGCAGCGGATAGACGTCGACATTGTCGAACACCGGCAAGGTCTTGCCCGACTTGAAGGACGGGCCGCGGGCGATGAACACCGCGCGCATCAGCGGGTCGGCGTTGTCGAAGCCGTGGGCGCCGCCGTCGCGCGTCTCCGCGCCCTCCTCATCGCGCTTCTTCTGCGAGGCGACGGTGGTGATGTACCAGCCGGTCTGGGCCGAGCAGACGATCGGGCCGATGCGGCGGTTGGTTCCGTAATGCAGGCGGGCCGGGATCCTGGCCTTCTCCCAGCAGCTCATATGCGGGTGCGGCTTGACCAGGGCGGCGGTCACCACGGCCTCCTCGCCAGCCTTGGGATAGATGCTGGCGATGGCGCCCAGGCCCACGTAGCGCAGCTTGGAAAGGTCGACGCTGTCGTCGAGCATCACGCGCTGGCTGGCCGGCAGCGGGGCCATGCCGTGGTCGGCGACGATGATCAGGTTGGTGCGGTCGTAGAGGCCGCGGGCCTTCAGCCCCTCGACCAGGCGGGCGATCGCCACGTCGACGTCGCTCGCGGCTTTGCGCACCTCGGCAGAGTCCGGGCCGTACTTGTGGCCGGCGCTGTCGACGATGTCGAAATAGAGGGTGGCCAGGCCCAGCGGCGCGTCCCTGGTCTCGTCCAGCCACGACAGCAGGGTGTCGACGCGATCGTTGGAAGGCTTCTTCTGGTCGAACACGGCCCACTTGGTGGGCCGCACGCCGGCGATCTCGGCTTCCGAACCGGGCCAGAACATCGTGCCGGCGCGCACGCCCTGCTTCTCGGCCGTGGACCAGATCGGCGTGGCCATGCTCCACCAGCGGGTGTCGGTGACGGCGTCGTGGTTGGAGAGGGTGAAGGTGACGCCCGGGATCTCGGGGTCTTCCATCGTGTTGCTGACGATGCCGTTGTGGTCGGGGCGCATGCCCGTGACCAGGGCGTAGTGGTTGGGGAAGGTCAGCGACGGGAACGAAGGCCTCATGGCCGCCCGCACGCCGCCGTCGGCCAGGGCCTTCATCGTCGGGGTGTCGCCGCGATCGAGATAGTCGGCGCGGAAGCCGTCGATCGAGACCAGGATGGTCAGGGCGGGCTTGGGCGGCGGCCCTTCGGCGACCGGACGAGGCCCGGCGGCGCAGCCGGAAAGAACGATGATCGCCAGAAAAGCGGCGAAACGGGAAAGCACGGTCATGGCCAGGCCCTGAAGCGAAGACTTACGCCCCTATAGAACAGCTTGGCGACAATTCGTATTGCTTGGACCAAACAACTTGGCCGACCGGCGTTTCCTCGCCCATAGTCGCGCCAAGTTCATAAGGGAGAGTCGCCGATGTCGCCGAGCCGGGACCGCGCCGCATGAGTTTCGCGCTCGAGGCCGAGGGGCTGACCAAAGCCTACGGCGCCGTGCGGGCGCTGGACGACCTGACCCTGAAGATCCCCGCCGGCGGCGTGTTCGGCGTGCTGGGCCCCAACGGCGCGGGCAAGAGCACCCTCTTCCGCATCGCCATGGGCCTGGTGCGGCCGACCTCCGGCGTCGCGCGACTGTCGGGCGCGCCGGCCGGCCACGCCTCGTCGCTGCGCCAGGTGGGCGCGATGATCGAGACGCCGCGCTACCCGCCCTATCTGACCGCCCGAGACGCCCTGAAGATGCTGGCCCTGGAAAGCGGGACCCGCGACGCCGACATCGGCGGCTGGCTGGAACGCGTGGGCCTGGCCGACGCCGCCGACCGCAAGACCTCGACCTTCTCGGTGGGCATGAAGCAGCGGCTGGGCCTGGCGGCGGTGTTCTTCACCCGCCCTTCGCTCGCCATTCTCGACGAGCCGACCAGCGGCATGGACCCGGCGGGCATCCAGGAGATCCGTGAACTGATCCGCCGCCTGGCGGCCGAGGAAGGCGTGACCATCATCCTGGCCAGCCACCAGCTGGACGAGGTGCGGCGGGTCTGCGACCGGGTGGCGATCCTGTCGAAGGGCAAGCTGGTCGCCGAGGGCCCGGTCGAGACCCTGGCCGGCCGCAAGCCCGCCCTGCGCCTTACCGCCAGCCCCCAGGCCCAGGTGCTGGAGGTGCTGGGCGACCAGGGCCGGGCCGACGGTCCCGACGCGGTGCTGGCCCAGATCGAACGCAACGAGGCCCCCGCCCTGATCCGCGCTCTGGTCGGCGCCGGCGTCGACATCCACGAGGCCCGCTGGCGCGAGGCCGACCTGGAAAGCGCCTATCTCGACATCCTGCAAGCCAAGGAGCCGGCCGATGCTCGCTGACGCCCTCGCCGCCGAGCGCTTTCGGCTTCTGAAGGACCGCGGCGCGGTGTTCTGGGGCGTGCTGTTCGCCCCGATCGCCGGCCTGGTGCTGACCATCGGCGGCGAGATGTTCGCCCGCCGGCTGATGAAGGGCGCCCCGCCCATTCCGGTCGACCTGGTCGGCCGCATGGTCAAGGCCCTGGCCGGCGGCGCCTCGCCGGTCATGGGGCTGTTCGTGCTGATCCTGTCGGCGGCCGTTCTGGCCGGCGACTACCGCTGGGAGACCTGGCGGCTGCTGACCCCGCGCAACGGCCGCATCAACCTGCTGCTGGCCAAGCTGGCGACGGCGGCGACGGCGGTGGCCGTCAGCCTCGTGCTCTACGCCCTGGCGGCGGCGCTGGGCGGCCTGTTCAGCGCGGCGACCAGCGGCGGCCCCTTCGTCGCCTATCGCGGCGAGGCGCTGACCGACCTGGCCGGGACCTTCGCGATCAGCTGGCTGCAGCTGATGGTGCTGGTCGCCCTGGCCGCCCTGATCGGCGTGGCGACGCGCTCGACCATGGGCGCGCTGGTGGTCGGCCTGGTGTTCGCCGCGGCCCAGTCGATGATCGCCACCTGGATGCACGAGCCGAGCCTGAAGGCCCTGCTGCTGCCGGCCTTCTCGGGCGACCTGCTGAAGACGGCGCTGCTGCAGGACCGCAGCGTCGTCGACGAGCCCCTGCCCTGGGCCAAGGCCCTGGCCTTCCTGCTGGCCTGGGTGGCGGGCCTGTCGGCGGCGGCGCTGGCGCTGTTCCAGCGGCAGGACCTGACGCGCGAATGAGCATGGCCGTATCTCTTCTCGCCACCGCCGCGTTGCTGGCGGGGGGCGACGCCGGCTCCAAGCGGCCGCCGGACTTCGTGCTGTCGGAAGCCGAGCAGAAGTCGGCCCAGATGACCGACGTGCTCAGCGACGCGGCCCTGGCCGAGTCCCGAGGTCTGAGCGAGCCGATCATGCCCATCCTGCCGAGCAAGCGCCGTCCCGCGCCCTGCCGCATGACCTCGATCTCCGGCGTCGCGCTCTGCCATGAGCGGGTGCGCTATTTCAGCGGCTGGAAGGAGCGCGACGTGCGCTATGTGGCCGGCGCGGACGGCGGTTGGCTGCTGTTCCGCGGGACCTACGAGACCGTCGGCGGCCGCTATCGACTGGCGTCCGACGCCAAGGGCGAGCACCTGAGCCTGTGCTGGGAGCGCGACGCCCTGACCTGCGAGACGGTGCTGGGCCCGCGCATCGACCAGTATGGCGGCAACGACCGCTATGTCGTCATCGCCCGCCGCGACCTGCCCGACGAAACTCCGCGCTTCTACTACGTGGAAGCGGCGAAGGACGGACCAGGAACGGTGCACGGCCCGCTGACCGCCGGGGCCTTCGCCCGCGAGAAGCTGACCCTGGCCCTGCCCGAGTTCGACGGGATCATCGTCAGCCGGTGAGGGACGACGCGCTGGACAGCGGAAACGCCCTGCGTCCTTCGAGGCTCGCCAGTCGGCTCGCACCTCAGGATGAGGACGCTGGCGCACTGAATTCTTCATCCTGAGGCTCCCGCGCAGCGGGCCTCGAAGGACGCAGGGCCGCGCCCCCTCCCCCAGGAGCCCGGACAGCAAAAAGGCCCCGGATCGCTCCGGGGCCTTCTCGTTTCAGCCTGGCTTTAAATCAGCCTGGGGCGAGATCTCTTAGTCTTCGGCTTCGTTGACGTAGACCGGACCCGAGTCCTTGCCCTTTTCCGAGACGTCGCGGTCGACGAACTCGATCACGGCCATCGGGGCGTTGTCGCCGTAGCGGAAGCCGGCCTTCAGGACGCGGATGTAGCCGCCCTGACGGTCCTTGTAGCGCGGGCCGAGCACGGCGAAGAGCTTGCCGACTTGCTCGACGTCGCGGACCGAGCTGATGGCCTGACGGCGGGCGTGCAGGTCGCCGCGCTTGGCCAGGGTGACCAGCTTTTCGACGATCGGACGCAGTTCCTTGGCCTTCGGCAGGGTGGTGACGATCTGCTCGTGCTTGATCAGCGAAGCCGACATGTTGGCGAACATGGCGGTGCGGTGAGCCGAGGTGCGGCCGAGTTTGCGGTGGGCGTAACCGTGACGCATTGGGTATCTCCTGGGCTCTTGGCCCGAGCGGCGCGAAAGAGGCGCCTGTTGTCACCAGTCCCAGCTCGCATCCCGGCCGGGTCAGAGCGAAGCGCCGGGGCCCTCCACCGCAGTGCGGCTTCAAAAGGCCCAGGCCGCCCTTCGGCCTCGATGAGGTCGAAGAGCGGCCCGGATTCAGCGCGATAGTCTGATCTTAGATCTGGTCGTCGAACTTCTTGGCCAGGTCTTCGATGTTTTCCGGCGGCCAGTTCGGCACGTCCATGCCGAGGTGCAGGCCCATGCCGGCGAGAACTTCCTTGATCTCGTTCAGCGACTTGCGGCCGAAGTTCGGGGTGCGGAGCATCTCGGCTTCGGTCTTCTGGATCAGGTCGCCGATGTAGACGATGTTGTCGTTCTTCAGGCAGTTGGCCGAACGGACCGACAGTTCCAGCTCGTCGACCTTCTTGAGCAGAGCCGGGTTGAACGGCAGCTCGGGCTTCGACTCGTCCGCGGCCTTGGCCTTGGGCTCTTCGAAGGTGATGAAGATCTGCAGCTGATCTTGCAGGATGCGAGCGGCGTAGGCCACGGCGTCCACCGGAGTGACGGCGCCGTTGGTCTCGACTTCCAGGGTCAGCTTGTCACGGTCCAGGCGCTGGCCTTCGCGGGTCGGCTCGACCTTGTAGGCCACGCGCTTCACCGGCGAGTACAGGGCGTCGACGGCGATCAGGCCGATCGGCGCGTCTTCCGGACGGTTCTGGTCGGCCGGGACGTAGCCCTTGCCGGTGTTGACCGTGAATTCCATGCGCACCGAGCCGCCCTCGTCCAGCGTGCAGAGCACGTGGTCGGGGTTGAGGATCTCGATGTCCGCCGGGGTTTCGATCTGGCCAGCGGTGACCGGACCGGCGCCCGAGGCGCGCAGGGTCATGCGCTTGGGGCCCTCGGCGTGCATGCGCACGGCGAGTTGCTTGATGTTCAGAACGATGTCGACGACGTCTTCGCGGACGCCTTCGAGCGAGGAGAATTCGTGCACGACGCCATCGATCTGGATGGCGGTGACGGCGGCGCCTTGCAGCGACGAGAGGAGAACGCGACGCAGGGCGTTGCCGAGCGTCACACCGAAACCACGCTCGAGCGGCTCGGCGACGATGCGCGCCTTGCGGCTGGCGTCGGCGCCGGTTTCGATCTGCGGCTTCTCAGGACGGATCAGCTCGTTCCAGTTTCTTTCGATCACGTGGTGTCCCTTGAACGCGACTCGCCGGCCGCGTTTGACGCAGCCGGCGAAGGAGAATTGGATCTAAAAAATACTAGACGCGACGACGCTTGGGCGGACGGCAGCCGTTGTGCGGGATCGGCGTCACGTCGCGGATCGTCGTGATGGTCATGCCGACGGCCTGCAGAGCGCGCAGGGCCGATTCACGGCCGGAGCCGGGACCCGAGACGTTGACTTCCAGGGTCTTCACGCCGTGTTCCGCAGCCTTCTTGCCCGCGTCTTCGGCGGCCATCTGAGCGGCGTACGGGGTCGACTTGCGCGAGCCCTTGAAGCCCATCATGCCGGCGCTCGACCAGGAGATGGTGTTCCCCTGCGCGTCGGTGATGGTGATCATGGTGTTGTTGAACGAGGCGTTCACGTGCGCCACGCCCGAGGTGATGTTCTTACGTTCGCGGCGTTTAACGCGACCCGGTTCCTTGGCCATCGGTCAGGCTACCTTACTTCTTCTTGCCGGCGATCGGCTTGGCCGGACCCTTGCGGGTGCGGGCGTTCGTGTGGGTGCGCTGGCCGCGGACCGGCAGGCCCTTGCGGTGACGCAGGCCGCGGTAGCAGGCCAGGTCCATCAGACGCTTGATGTTCATCGAGTTTTCGCGACGCAGGTCGCCTTCCACGGTGAACTCACGGTCGATCGTCTCGCGGATCTGCAGGACTTCCGCGTCGGTCAGTTGATTGACTCGACGGGCGTCCTCGATGCCCACCTTCGTGACGATGTCACGAGCGGACTTCGGGCCGATGCCGTGAATGTACTGAAGCGCGATGATCACGCGCTTGTTCGTCGGGATGTTGACGCCTGCGATACGGGCCACGTCTAATGTTCTCCTAGTCACGCACCAAAGACGCGAACGGCGCGCTCGGCCCGATCCGAAGACCCAGACCGACGCGCACAGATCGCGCCCTTTCGCGGAAGCGCCCCGTTATAGGGATAGTTGCGCATCCGTCAATGGCGGAATCCGCTCCAGGAACGGATTCCGTTAAATCTCACGCCACGACCGAAAGGGCCGCATCGATGGCGCCGGCGACCGTTTCCACGGTCCCCATGCCGTCGACCGCCACCAGCTTCTCCTGCGCACGATAGTACGGCAGCAGCGGCGCGGTGTCGGCGTTGTAGCGGGCCAGACGGTTCACGAAGGTCTCGGGGTTGTCGTCCGACCGCCCCTGCTCCGCGAAACGCTTGGTGATCCGCTCGATCAAGGCCGGCTCGTCTACTTCGAGTCGCACGACGGAGTCGATCTTCTGGCCGCGCTTGGCCAGCATGGCGTCCAGAGCCTCGGCCTGAGCGACCGTACGCGGGAAGCCGTCGAAGATGGCGCCGCCGGCGGCCTCGGCCTCGGGCAGGCGCTCCTCGATCAGAGCGATGACGATTTCGTCGGTGACCAGGTCGCCCCGGTCCAGCACGTCCTTGACCTTCAGGCCGAGCTCGGAGCCCGAGGCGATGGCGGCGCGCAGCATGTCGCCGGTCGACAGCTGGACCATGCCGCGCTGCTCGACCAATCGCTTGGCCTGGGTGCCCTTGCCCGCCCCGGGAGGGCCAAACAGGATCAAGTTCATATAAGCCCCTTTACGCGTTTCCCAGGGTCTGACGCCCTCTCTCGGTCAGACCTAGAATGCGTACAAAGAAAACGGAAGCCGGATTGTCACAATCCGGCTTCCGACGGTTTCACACCTGCGTCAGCGACCGCGGCCGCCGCGCAGCTTCGACTTCTTGATCAGGCCCTCGTACTGGTGCGCCAGCAGGTGGGACTGGATCTGGGCGACGGTGTCCATGGTCACGGTCACGACGATCAGGATCGAGGTGCCGCCCAGGGCGAAGTTCTTGTTGCCCAGCGCGCCCATCAGGATTTCCGGGAACAGGCAGACGGCCGTGATGTAGGCCGCGCCGATCACCGTCAGACGGGTCAACACGTAGTCGAGATATTCGGCGGTGCGCTTGCCCGGACGGATGCCCGGCAGGAAGCCGCCGTACTTGCGCAGGTTCTCGGCCGTCTCGTCCGGATTGAACACCACCGAGGTGTAGAAGAACGAGAAGAAGATGATCAGCGCGGCGTAGCAGAGCATGAACAGCGGCTGGCCGTGCTGCATGGCGCCGACCACGGGCGGCAGCCACTGGGCCCAGCTCGGCAGGTTGGCCGGGTTCAGGAACTGCATCGCGGTCGTCGGCAGCAGCAGCAGGCTCGAGGCGAAGATCGGCGGGATGACGCCCGCGGTGTTGATCTTCAGCGGCAGGAACGAGCTGTCGCCCCCGACCATGCGGTTGCCCTGCTGGCGCTTGGGATAGTGCACGAGCAGGCGCCGCTGCGAGCGCTCCATGAACACGATCGCGAAGATCACCGCCACGGCCAGCACGAAGATCACCAGCAGCGGGAAGTAGTTGCCCGAGTTCTGAGCCGTCACGAACAGCTGGCCGAGACCGCGCGGCAGGGCCGCGACGATGCCGGCGAAGATGATCAGGGACACGCCGTTGCCCACGCCGCGGCTGGTGATCTGCTCGCCCAGCCACATCAGGAACAGGGTGCCGCCGGTCAGGGCCACGACGGTCGACAGGACGAAGAACCAGCCCGGCAGGTCGGAATAGACCAGGTTCGGCTGGCTCTGCAGGCCCACGGCGATCGAGAACGACTGCACCAGGGCCAGCGCGACCGCCAGGTAGCGGGTGTACTGGTTCAGGGTCTTGCGGCCGGCTTCGCCGCCTTCCTTCTTCAGCTTCTCCCACGGCGGATACACCGAACCCATCAGCTGTACGATGATCGAGGCGCTGATGTAGGGCATCACGTTCAGCGAGAAGATCGCCATGCGCTCGACGGCGCCGCCCGAGAACATGTTGAACATGCCCAGGATGCCCTTCGACTGGCCGGCGAAGGCGCTGGCGAAGGCTTCCGGGTTGATGCCCGGGATCGGCACGTAGGTGCCCAGGCGGAACACCACCAGGGCGATGAGCGTAAACCAGATGCGCTTGTGAAGTTCGGTGGCCTTCTGGAAGGACCCGAAGTTCATATTGGCTGCGAGCTGTTCGGCGGCCGAGGCCATTCAATTCCCCACGACGAGAACGCGGCCGGCCGTCGTTCGACGGACGCGGAGCGCGCTCCAAGTATTGGACGGGGCCTGGCCGGAGCGCCGGCGGAATCGCCGAACGCTGGGCGTAGGCCCCAGTGCGGAGCCACACATAGGTGAGGCTCGCCGTGATGTCACGGCGAGCCTCGAAAGAACGTCATCCCGATGGGGCTTTATGGCCGAGTGGTGCGCGAACGCCCCTCCCCCGCCCGGCTCCCGCGCCGTCCGACGAGACGGCTCGGGATGACACTGTGGTCTTAGGCTTCGGCTTCAGCCTTGGCCTTCTTGGTCACGGTGACCGAACCACCGGCGGCCTCGACGGCCTTGATGGCGGCTTCGGTGGCCGAGTAGACGGTCAGCTTCAGAGCGGTCTTGATCTCGCCCTTGCCCAGCAGCTTCACGCCGTCGAGTTCACGACGGATGACGCCGGCGGCGATCAGCTCGGCGGCGCTCAGCTCGGCGCCGGCCTTCAGCTTGCCGGCTTCGACGGCTTGTTCCAGGCGCCACAGGTTCACTTCGGCGAACTGCAGACGGAAGGGGTTGTTGAAGCCGCGCTTCGGCATGCGCATGTGCAGCGGCATTTGACCGCCTTCGAAGCCGTTGATGGCGACGCCCGAGCGCGCCTTCTGGCCCTTCACACCGCGACCGCCGGTCTTGCCCTTGCCCGAGCCCGGGCCGCGGCCGACGCGCATGCGGCCCTTGGTGGAGCCGGGAGCCGGAGCCAGTTCGTTCAGCTTGGTCATATGTGCCTCTCCTTGGAGATCTGCGCCCGGCCGCCTGGCCGGACTCGGCGTTGAAAACTTTGAGGTGAAGCCTCACCAAAAAGGTGAAACTTCAAACGAAAGCCACCCCGGTTTTCACCGGGGTGGCGATCTTGGGTCGTCGTGTAACAGACTTACTCGACGATTTCCAGCAGGTGCTGGACCTTGCGGATCATGCCGCGGACCGACGGGGTGTCTTCCAGCGTGGACACGCGGCCCAGCTTGTTGAGACCCAGACCGGCGAGCGTGGCGCGCTGGTCCTTTTCGCGACGGATCGGGCTGCCGGTTTGGCGCACCGTGACTTGCTTAGCTTCAGCCATGACTTAGCCCTCAATGGCGTCCGGAGCCGAAGCTCCGTCGGCGCGGCGGCCGAGAATGTCGCCGACCTTCTTGCCGCGCTTGGCGGCGATCTGGCGGGGCGACGATTGGACCTTCAGGGCTTCGAACGTGGCGCGAACCATGTTGTACGGGTTCGAGGAACCCGTCGACTTGGCCACGACGTCCTGGACGCCCAGGGTTTCGAGAACCGCGCGCATCGGACCACCGGCGATGACGCCCGTGCCGGGAGGGGCAGCGCGCATCATGACCTTACCGGCGCCCCAACGGCCAGCGCCGTCGTGGTGCAGGGTGCGCGACTCGCGGAGCGGGACGCGGATCATGGTCTTCTTGGCTTCTTCGGTCGCCTTGCGGATGGCTTCCGGCACTTCACGCGCCTTGCCATGACCGAAGCCGACGCGGCCCTTTTGGTCGCCAACGACCATCAGAGCGGCGAAGCTGAAGCGACGGCCGCCCTTCACGGTGGCGGCGACGCGGTTGATGTGGACGAGCTTTTCGACGATGTCGCTGTCGACCCGCTCTTCGGGGGCGTTGCGGTCGCGACGGTCACGGCGTTGACCGCCTTCACCGCGCTGTTGGTCACCACGAGCCATTGTGTTTCCCTTAGAAGTTCAGGCCGGCTTCGCGCGCGGCGTCGGCCAGGGCTTTCACCCGTCCGTGGAAGATGTAGCCGCCACGATCGAAGACGACGTCCTTGACGCCCTTTTCGATCGCGCGCTCGGCGACGAGCTTGCCGACGGCGGCGGCCGCGTCCTTGTCCGCGCCCTTGCCTTCGGCTTCCAGAGTGGAAGCCGAAGCCAGGGTCACGCCGCGTTCATCGTCGATGACCTGGGCGTAGATGTTCTTGGACGAACGGAAGACCGACAGACGCGGACGGCCGTTGGCCAGCGACTTGAGCCGGGTGCGGTTGCGCTGAGCGCGACGCGCGGCGGATTCACGAGGAGAGAGCGCCATGGCTTACTTCTTCTTGCCTTCCTTGCGGCGAACCTTCTCGCCAGCATAGCGCACGCCCTTGCCCTTGTAGGGCTCCGGCGGACGAATGCGGCGGATCTTCGCGGCAATCTCGCCGACCGCCTGCTTGTCGGAGCCGGCGATCTTGATTTCGGTTTGCTTCGGCACGGCGAACGTGATGCCGGCCGGGGCCGCAACGTCCACATCGTGGCTGAAACCGAGCTGGAGGCTCAGGGCGGTGCCCTTCATGGCCGCACGGTAACCGACGCCCACCAGTTCGAGGGTTTCCTCGAAGCCGGCGGTGACGCCTTGCACCATGTTGGCCACCAGGGTGCGGGACAGGCCCCACATCGCCTTGGCGCGCTTGGAATCGTCGCGAGGAGTCAGCGAGAGCTCAGCGCCCTCTTGCTTGATCTCGATCTCGTCGGCGATGGTCCACGACGACTGACCCTTGGGGCCCTTCACCGTGACCGTCTGGCCCGCGACCGTCAGAGTGACGCCCGCGGGGATGACGACGGCTTTCTTACCGATCCGTGACATGTTCTCTTTCCCTCCCGCGCCTTAGTAGACGCGGCAGAGGACTTCGCCGCCGACATTAGCGTCGCGAGCAGCGGTGTCCGACATGACGCCCTTCGGCGTCGAAAGGATCGAGATGCCCAGGCCGTTCTTGATCGGCTTGAGATCCTTGATCGACGAATAGACGCGACGGCCAGGCTTGGACACGCGGCTGATCTCGGCGATCACGGGCTCACCGTCGAAGTACTTGAGCTCGATCTCGAATTCGGGGAACGCACCGGGCTTCTCGACGAGCGAGTAACCACGGATGTAGCCTTCGTCGGCCAGCACGTCCAGGACGCGGGCGCGCAGCTTGGAAGCCGGCGTCGAGACCTTGTTGCGCTTGCGCGTGGCGGCGTTCTTGATGCGAGCGATCATGTCGCTCAGGGGGTCGTTCATCGACATATGATCGTCCTCACCAGCTCGACTTGACGAGGCCGGGGATCAGGCCCTGCGAGCCGAGCTCGCGGAGCGCAACCCGGCTCATCTTCAGCTTGCGGTAATAGGCGCGCGGGCGGCCCGTGACTTCGCAGCGGTTGCGGATGCGAACCGGCGACGACGAGCGGGGCAGCTTCGCGAGCTTCAGGCGAGCTTCGAAGCGTTCTTCGAGCGGCAGGGTCTCGTCGTTGGCGATCGCCTTCAGCGCGGCGCGCTTGTCGGCGAGTTGCTTGACGAGGGCCTTGACGGCTTCGTTGCGGTTGACGGCGCTTTTCTTGGCCATGTGCTTTTCCCTTCCCGCTCTCTTAGTTGACGAACGGGAACTGGAATTCCTTCAGGAGAGCCTTGGCTTCCTGATCGGTCTTCGCAGTGGTGCAGACGATGATGTCCATGCCCCAGATCTGTTCGATCTGGTCATAGTTGATTTCCGGGAACACCAGGTGCTCCTTCAGGCCCATGGCGTAGTTGCCACGGCCGTCGAAGCTCTTGCCGTTCAGGCCGCGGAAGTCCTTCACGCGCGGCAGCGCGATCGTGACCAGGCGGTCGAGGAATTCGTACATCCGTTCCTTGCGGAGGGTCACCTTGGCGCCGACCACCATGCCTTCGCGCAGCTTGAAGCCAGCGATCGACTTGCGGGCCTTCGTGGCGACCGGCTTCTGACCGGCGATCGCCGTCAGATCCTTCAGGGCCATCTGGACCTTCTTGGAGTCAGCCACCGCCTCGCCGACGCCCATGTTCAGGACGATCTTGTCCAGCTTGGGGATCTGCATTTCGTTGGTGTAGCCGAACTGCTCCTTCATCGCGGCGCGGATGCGCTCGCGATAAACGGTCTTCAGCCGGGGCTCGTAAGCTTGATCAGCCATTGATCACCTCGCCGGTCGTCTTGGCGACGCGCACCTTCTTGTCGCCTTCGATCTTGAAGCCGACGCGGGTGGGCTTGCCGTTGGAATCCACGATGGCGACGTTCGAGACGTGCAGCGCGGCTTCCTTGTGCTTGATGCCGCCTTGCGGGTCGGCCTGGGTCGGCTTGGTGTGGCGGGCGACCATGTTCACGCCCTCCACGACAACCCGGTTATCCTTCGGCAGAACCTGGGTCACAGCGCCTTGCTTGCCCTTGTCCTTGCCGGCGAGAACGACGACGCGGTCGCCCTTCTTGATCTTAGCAGCCATTACAGCACCTCCGGCGCGAGGGAGATGATCTTCATGTGGTTCTTGGCGCGCAGTTCACGGGGAACCGGGCCGAAGATCCGCGTGCCGACCGGCTCGCTCTGCTTGTTGACGATGACGGCCGCGTTCTTGTCGAAGCGGATCATCGAACCGTCCTTGCGCTTCAGGCCTTGGTTCACGCGAACCACGACGGCGCGCAGAACATCGCCCTTCTTCACGCGACCGCGCGGGATGGCTTCCTTCACGGAGACGACGATGACGTCGCCCACGCTGGCGTAGCGACGGCCAGCGCCGCCCAACACCTTGATGCACATGACCCGGCGAGCGCCAGAGTTGTCGGCGACGTCCAGGTTAGTTTGCATCTGGATCATGGTTTAGACCTTCCAGATTAAGCCGAAGCCTTGGGAAGCACTTCCCAGGTCTTCAGCTTGGACTTCGGAGCGCACTCGACGATGCGAATGGTTTCGCCCGTCTTGTACACATTGGCTTCGTCGTGCGCGTGGTACTTCTTAGAGCGGCGCACGATCTTCTTCAGAAGGGGGTGGACGATGGTGCGTTCCACCTTCACCACCACGGTCTTGTCGCCCTTGTCGGAGACGACGACCCCTTCGAGGATACGCTTGGGCATATCGTTCTCCTTAAGCCGCGGCCTTGGCGCGCAGCACGGTCTTGATCCGCGCGATATCCTTGCGGATTTCGTTCACGCGGTGGGTCTTCTCGACCTGACCCGTGGCGGCCTGGAAGCGCAGGTTGAACTGCTCCTTCTTCAGGGTCAGCAGGGTTTCGGCGAGCTGATCGGGGGTCATGCCCCGGATGTCGGCGATCTTCATGAGCCTCAAGCCTCCACGGCCACGCCCGCGTCGAGGCGGGTGACCACACGAGTGCGGATCGGCAGCTTCGCCGCGCCGAGGCGCAGCGCTTCACGCGCGATATCGTCCGGCACGCCGTCGATTTCGAACATGATGCGGCCGGGGGCCACGCGAGCGGCCCAGTAGTCGACGGCGCCCTTGCCCTTACCCATCCGGACTTCCGCCGGCTTGCCGGTGACCGGCACGTCCGGGAAGATACGGATCCAGACGCGGCCTTGACGCTTCATCTGGCGGGTGATGGCGCGACGAGCGGCTTCGATCTGGCGAGCCGTGATGCGCTCCGGCTCAACGGCCTTGAGGCCGTAGGAGCCGAAGTTCAGCAGGGTGCCGCCCTTCGAAGCGCCGTGGATGCGGCCCTTGAACTGCTTGCGGAACTTGGTTTTCTTCGGTGACAGCATAGCGCTCTATCCTTAGTCCCGATTGCGACGGCCGCGGTCGCCGCGGTCCGAGCGATCGCCGCGCTCACGTCCGCCGCCTTCACCGGCCGGGCCGGATTCGGAAGCCAGACGCTTGTCCAGCGCCATCGGGTCATGCTCCAGCACTTCGCCTTTGAAGATCCAGGTCTTCACGCCGATGATGCCGTAGGTGGTCTTGGCTTCCGCGAAACCGTAGTCGATGTCGGCGCGCAGCGTGTGCAGCGGCACGCGACCTTCGCGGTACCATTCCATGCGGGCGATTTCCGCACCGCCGAGGCGGCCCGAAACGTTGATCCGGATGCCCTTGGCGCCGAGGCGCACGGCCGACTGGATCGAACGCTTCATGGCGCGACGGAAGGCGATCCGGCGCTCGAGCTGCTGAGCGATCGACTCGGCGACCAGCTGAGCGTCGGTTTCCGGCTTGCGGATCTCGACGATGTTCAGGTGGACTTCGCCTTCGGTCATCACCGAGAGGTCCTTGCGGAGCTTCTCGATGTCAGCGCCCTTCTTGCCGATGATGACGCCCGGACGGGCGGCATAGATCGTGATGCGGCACTTCTTGTGCGGACGCTCGATGATGATGCGCGAGACACCGGCTTGGTACAGGCGCTTCTTCAGGGCGGCGCGGATCGCGAGATCCTGGTGCAGCATCTTGCCGTACTGGGCGCCGTCGGAGAACCAACGGCTGTCCCAGGTGCGGTTCACGCCGAGCCGCAGCCCGACCGGATTGACTTTCTGACCCATCAGGCGGCCTCACCCAGTTCGCGGACCACGATCGTGATCTCGGAGAACGGCTTTTCAACGCGCGTGGCCCGACCGCGCGCACGCGGCGAGAAGCGCTTCATCACCAGGTTCTTGCCCACATAGGCCTCGGCGACGACCAGGGAGTCGATGTCGAGGTTGTGGTTGTTCTCGGCGTTCGAGATCGCCGAGTACAGCGCCTTGCGGACGTCCTGGGCGATACGCTTGTGGCTGAATTCGAGCTCGTTCAGAGCGCGCTGGACGTTCAGGCCACGGATGGACTGAGCGACCAGGTTCAGCTTGCGCGGGCTGGTGCGCAGGGTGCGCACCTTGGCCATCGCCTCAACGCCTTCCAGGCGGCGAGCTTGCTTTTGCTTGGCCATGATTACTTCCTCTTGGCCTTCTTGTCGGCCGCGTGACCCGGGAAGTTCCGGGTCGGCGCGAATTCGCCGAACTTCATGCCGACCATGTCTTCCGACACGAGCACGGGAACGTGCTTCTGGCCGTTGTGCACGCCGAAGGTCAGGCCGACGAATTGCGGCATGATGGTCGAGCGGCGCGACCAGGTCTTGATGACGTCCTTGCGGCCCGACGACAGAGCGGCATCGGCCTTCTTCAGGAGGTACCCGTCGACAAACGGGCCTTTCCAGACGGAGCGGGTCATGGCTTAGCGGCCCTTCTTCGCTTTGTGGCGCGAACGGATGATGAACTTATCCGTGGCCTTGTTGGTGCGGGTCTTGGCGCCCTTGGTCGGCTTACCCCACGGGGTGACCGGGTGGCGACCGCCCGACGTACGACCTTCACCACCACCGTGCGGGTGGTCGATCGGGTTCATGGCGACGCCGCGGACGTGCGGACGACGGCCCAGGTGACGCGAACGACCGGCCTTGCCGAGGTTCGTGTTCATGTGGTCCGGGTTCGACACGGCGCCGACGGTGGCCATGCACGAGTCGAGAACCATGCGCAGTTCGCCCGAGTTCAGGCGGATCTGGGCGTAGCCGGCGTCACGACCGACCAGCTGGGCGTAGGCGCCAGCCGAACGGGCGATCTGACCGCCCTTGGCGGGCTTCAGCTCGACGTTGTGGATGATCGTGCCGATCGGCAGCGTGCGCAGCGGCGAAGCGTTGCCCGGCTTCACGTCGACCTTCTCGGCGGTGACGACTTCGTCGCCGGCCTTGAGGCGTTGCGGGGCCAGGATGTAGCTCAGTTCGCCGTCCTGATACTTGATCAGGGCGATGAACGCCGTGCGGTTGGGATCGTACTCGAGGCGGACGACGGTGGCCGTGCCTTGCTTACGACGCTTGAAGTCGACCAGACGGTAGAGGCGCTTGGCGCCGCCGCCGCGCGAGCTGACCGCAACGCGGCCGTTGCCGCCGCGGCCGCCCGACTTGGACAGACCTTCGACCAGCTTCTTCTCGGGACGACCCTTGTGGAGTTCCGAGCGGTCGATGAGCACCAGGCCGCGTTGGCCCGGCGTCGTCGGATTGAATTGCTTCAAGGCCATGTCTTAGAGCCCCGTCGTGATGTCGATCGACTGGCCTTCGGCCAGGGTCACGATCGCTTTCTTGACGTCGGAACGGCGTCCGACGATGCCACGGAAGCGCTTGGTCTTGCCCTTGGTGACCAGGGTGTTGACCTTGGTGACCTTGACCTTGAACAGCTCTTCGACGGCGGCGGCGATTTCGTCCTTCGACGCATCGGCGGCCACCTTGAAGACGACCTTGTTCTGCTCCGAGAGCAGGGTCGACTTTTCGGTGATCACCGGCGACAGGATCGTGTCGTAGTGGCGAGCAGTGGCGGCCATTACGCGGCTTCCTTCTCAGCGAAACGGGCCGAGATCGCTTCGACCGCGTCCTTGGTCAGGACCAGGGTCTGGCGACGCAGCACGTCGTAGACGTTCAGGCCGGCGTTCGGCAGCACGTCCACGTTCGGAATGTTGCGGGCGGCGAGCTTGAAGTTCGCGTCCACTTCCGGACCGGCGATGACCAGGGCGTTCTTCAGACCGATCTTGTCGAAGTTGGCGCGCAGGGCGGCCGTCTTCGCTTCGGTCAGAACGGCGCTGTCGAGAACGACGAGCGAACCGGCCTTGGCCTTCGACGACAGGGCGTGACGCAGAGCCAGGGCCCGGATCTTCTTGGGAAGATCGAAGGCGTGGCTGCGGACGACCGGGCCGTGGGCCTTGGCGCCGCCGACGAACTGAGCCGCACGGCGCGAACCGTGACGAGCGCCGCCGGTGCCCTTCTGCTTGTACATCTTCTTGCCCGTACGAGAGACCTCGTTGCGGACCTGAATCTTGTGGTTGCCCGAGCGGCGCTTGGCCAGCTGCCAGGTGACGACGCGCTGCAGGATGTCGCCGCGGATGTCTTCGATGCCGAAGATGGCGTCGTCGAGATCCACGGAGCCGGCCTTGCCGCCGTCAAGTTTGATGACGTCGAGTTTCATTAGCCTTCGCCCTCTTCGGTCGTCGCCGCGGGGGCCTCTTCAGCGGGGGTTTCAGCAGCCGGAGCGGCTTCGCCAGCCTTACGGAAGGCGCCCGGACGCGGCAGGTCGGCCGGAGCGGCCTTCTTCACGGCGTCGCGGATCTTCACGTAGCTGCCTTCGTGGCCCGGGACGGCGCCCTTGACCAGGATCAGGCCGCGCTCGACGTCGACCTTCCAGACGGTGACGTTGAGGGTGGTGACGGTTTCTTGACCGAGGTGACCAGCCATCTTCTTGCCCGGGAACGTACGACCCGGATCCTGGCGGTTACCGGTCGAACCGTGCGAGCGGTGCGAGACCGAAACACCGTGGGTGGCGCGGAGACCACCGAAGTTCCAGCGCTTCATGGCGCCGGCGAAACCCTTACCGACGGTGACGCCCTGGATGTCGACCTTCTGGCCGGCGACGTAGTGGTCGGCGGTGAATTCCGCGCCCACTTCGATCAGAGCGGCTTCATCGACGCGGAATTCGGCGACGACCCGCTTGGGCTCGACCGAGTTCTTGCCGAAGTGACCGCGTTCGGCCTTCGAGGTGTTCTTGGGCTTCTTGGCGCCGGCGCCGAGCTGCAGGGCGGTGTAACCGTCCTTCTCGACAGTGCGCTGAGCCACGACCTGGCAACCGTCGAGCGACAGGACGGTGACCGGCACGTGCTGGCCAGCTTCGTCGAAGAAGCGGGTCATGCCGAGCTTCTTGGCGATCAGGCCGGTGCGGTTAGCGGGGAGAGTCATCAGTTCGGCCCTCCTTACAGCTTGATTTCGACGTCAACGCCGGCCGACAGGTCGAGCTTCATCAGCGCGTCCACGGTCTGCGGAGTCGGGTCAACGATGTCGAGGACGCGCTTGTGCGTACGGATCTCGAACTGCTCGCGCGACTTCTTGTCGACGTGCGGCGAACGGTTGACGGTGAATTTTTCGATAAGCGTGGGCAGGGGGATGGGGCCCCGCACCGTCGCACCCGTGCGCTTGGCCGTGTTCACGATCTCGCGCGTGGAATGATCCAACACGCGGTGATCGAAGGCCTTGAGCCGGATGCGGATGTTCTGACGATCCATATCGCTCGGTTTCCTAGTGGGCTGCGCCCGCGTCTCGAACCATTTCAAAGACCAACCCGGACTCCTCTTTCGAGACGTCCGAACGCAGCGTCCGCAAAACAAATTGGCCCGCGCAGTCGCCTGCGAGGGCCGGTGATCCGCAACCACGCCGTCCTCCGAGGAGAACCCTCCTCTGGATGAGAAGGACGCCTGGTTACGGGTCGCTTGCGAACCGCGTTTGAGCCCTAGAGCTCACAGCCGGTCCAACAGAGGGGCGCTTTTACGTGCCTGAATCGGTTTCGTCAAGCACCCCGCCCCGGGTTTCGAAAGGGTTTGCTTAACACTTTCCAACCACGCGCCGGCGGCGCTTAGCGGCGCTTAACGGAGACGGCGAAAACAAGGCCCCAAAGAGCATCGTTCACCTCTCGCCGCTAGTTAAACACAATCTTTATGCGCGACACGCGCGTATAGGGACGAACTTCGTGCCTGCAAGTGTAGTATTTGCGCATCATCCGACCTCGAACGGTCCGACCAAGCCTTGCGGCCGTCATCGAACCTTCATAGATCCGCCCCGCTCGCCGGACGGGAGGCCCTCCCCCAAAACGACCGACCGCCGTCGAGCCCACATGAGTAAGGGGATTACCCACTATGAAGACCCAACTGTTCGCCGCCGCCGCCATCCTGGCCGTGGCCGTTTCGGCTCCCGCTTTCGCCCAGAACATCGGTTCGGTCGGCGCCGCCGTGAACTACAACAACATCGACAGCGACGCGGCCAACGCCGACGGCACCTCGGTGAAGATCGACGGCTCGGTCGCCGTCCCGACCGGTTCGTGGACCGTCACCCTGAACGGCGACGTCTCGATCTCGGACAACGACATCGCTGACGAAACCGTCGCCTCGGGCGCCGCCCACCTGACCACCACCGTCGGCGACAGCTGGCGCGTCGGCGGCTTCACCGCCCTGTCGCGTCCGCAAAACGACACCCTGTGGGCCGTCGGCGGCGAAGCCCAGAAGTACCTGGGCAACGTCACCCTGACGGGCCTGGTCGCCTACGGCCAGTCGAACGACCTGGACGCCGACCTGTGGGCCGTCCGCGGCTCGGCCAACTACTTCGTCTCGGACGACTTCCGTCTGGACGCCGGCCTCGGCTACTCGAAGATCGACTCCTCGATCGACGCCGACGCCTGGGACGTCAACCTGGGCGGTGAATACAAGTTCGCCAACTCGGGCTGGTCGACCTTCGGCAAGTACACCCACACCGAATCCGAAGACCTGGCCGACCTGAAGTCGGACGCGGTCAAGGTGGGCGTGCGCTACACCTTCGGCGGCAGCCTGAAGGCCCGCAACGCCGCCGGCGCCGACCTGGCCAGCGCCAGCGACCTGTTCGGCTTCGGCGTCCGCTAAGCGGAAGCCCGGACCTTCCCGCCTCGGCGGGAAGGTTACCGACAGTCCGGAGCCCGTGCCCACGGGCTTTGCAGGGACCCGCCCTCCCCTCCTCCATAAAGGCGGGTCTCGACGGACAGCAAGACGCCCCGGAGCGAAAGCCCCGGGGCGTTCTTCTTTATATACGCGGCCGCGCGGAAAGCCGGCCGGGCCGGCTCACTGGCCGATATAGATGTTGCCGGAGCCCATCGACGACTTCTTGACCGGGCCGTTGACCTTGGCCACGCGGACGTCGCCCGATCCGGCCACCGACAGCGACACCTTGTCGGCCTCGCCGCCGAAATTGACGTCGCCCGAGCCCATGATGCTGACGTCGATGTCGCGGGCCCGCCCTTGCAGGATCTTGACCCCGCCCGAGCCGGCGATGCTGACGTCGATGTCGCCGCCGCGGATGGCCGCGGCCTTCACGTCGCCCGAACCGGCGATGCTCACTTCCAGCTCGCGCACTTCCTGCAGGCTGATGTCGCCGGCGCCCGCCAGACTGATCTCGACGCGGTCGGCGCTGCCGGCCTTGGTGTCGCCCGACCCCGCCAGGCTGATCTCGAGCTTGCCCTTGGTGTTGGCCACCGTCCAATCGCCGCAGCCGGCGTTGGCCAGCGCGACGCTGTCGCTGCGGCCGATGCTGCCGTAGACCGCGCCCGAAGCCCCGACCGAGACGTTCTGCGGCACGCGGACGACGACTTGCGGAATGTCGGCCCACTTGACCACGCCCACGTCACGCACCTTCACAGAAGCGCCCTCGCCCGAGCCGTTGCAGCTCTGGATCCGCCGCAGGCGCAGGTCGCCGTCGATGATGGTCTGGCCGCCGACGACGCGGACGTCGAGCGGCAGGGCCGGGTTGCGGGTCAGGAACTCGACCTTCACGTCGCTGCGGGCTTCGGGAATGACCACGACGCGGGCGACGGCGTCCTTGATCTTCACGGTGGTCTCGGCGGCCGAAGCGGTTCCGGCCAGGGCCAGGACGGCCGCCCCAGCGGCCAGGCTGATCATCTGTGCGCGCATCTGTTTGTCCCCTCGGATGGCGTGTCGTGTTGAGGGAACGCTAGTCGCCGAAACCGCGAGGGACGACTTAATTCGAGGTCATGACGCGGTTGTCACGTGAAGACCTTGCGTCCCGCGGGGCTCGCCCGCCCGGCGATCCTCGATGGATGCGCCGCCTCAAGCCGCCTTCTGGGCGTCGCCGATCTCGAAGGAGCGTTCGAAGGCCTTGATCCGATCCTCGACCAGCCGCAGGCGCTTGAGGCCCAGCGAGGCGGCCCAGAGGCCCGCGCGCGCCGCCATCGGCGTCTTGTCCATGGCCGCCACCGGGAGGCCCCAGCGCCGCAGCACGCCGTTGGCGTAGTGGGCGCCGTTGGTCAGGCGCGAGCCCCAGGTCTGATAGTCCACCGACAGCGAGACGTTGAACGTGCCGAGATTTTCGATCCGGTGCGGCGCATGCAGCGGCCAGGCGGCGGCCATGCCCGGCTCCAGGTCGAAGACCTGGGCCGCGGCGTCCATGTCGCGGCGATAGGGCAGATCCTCGGTCTGCTGCTTGAGCAGGATGTTCTCCATGCCCTGCTGAGGCATGTGCGCCTCGTCGGCGGGATAGATCCAGATCCGCTTGCGGCCGCGCAGATGGAACAGGATGACGCCCGGCGCGTCGGCGTGGAACGGCACCTTGGCCCCGGGGGCGGACATGATCAGCTGGCCGTTCAGCTGGACGGGCGAGAACCCTTTCGCCTCGCCGGCGATCTCGTCGAAGGCCTGCTTCATCAGCGGCGTCAGGGCCGGATACCAAGCCTCGGCCCGGCGCAGCTGCACCCAGATGCGGCCTTCCTTGACCCCGGCCAGCACCTCGCGGCCCGGCAGGCGGCCGCGGGCGCCGGTGCGCATGGTCGCCTGGCCCTCGGCGTCGAAGTCGAACAGGTTGATGTCGTAGAGCTCGGCCGGATAGGCGTCGAGCAGGCGCGCCAGGGCGTCGTCGTCGAACAGGCCGGTTTCGGCGAGGTTGTGGCGGAAGGTGACCGGGGCCTTGCGGAAGCTGCCGATCTGTTCGGACGACCAAGGCGCGACGAGACGGGGGGTCATGCGGCGAACTCCTCTCTCAGCTGTCAGTCGGCCAGCAGGCCGAGGCTCAATCCAAGTCCGATGCTCACGCCGATGCCGGCGCCGAGGCCCGCCCCGACCTTGGGGTGGCGTCGGCCAAGGCCGGTGACGAAACTGGCCCCGCCCCTCACCTGCCCCATCAGACCGGGCTCGCAGGCGGCGATGCGGTCGAGACGGCGAGCCAGGCGCTTGCCGACCTCGTCGATGCGATCGGCGCCGGGCGCGCCCTTCAGATGGGTCATCAGCGACGGCCGGACGGCGATCGCGCCTTCCAGCACCGCTTCGGCCGGATCGGCGAAGTCTTCCTTGTAGGCTTCCTCGCTGGGACCGAAGTCCACGCGGGCGACGCCCCGCTCGGCCGCGACGCGCAGGGTCTCCAGCGTCATCAGCGCGCCCGGCGAATAGCGGGCGAAGGCCGGATCGTAGATCGGGAACCACAGGTGATGGCGATCGCCCGCGGTCAGGCCCAGTTCGGCGGCGACGATCGTTCCGCCCGCCCGCAGCACCGCGAGCCGAAGGCCGAAGTCGGCCGCCTCGCTCTGGGCGAGGCGGAGAAGCAGGTCCTGGGTCCAGCCGCAGGCGAAGATGTCGTGCTGATGCGTGCGGCGGATCTGCTCGCGCTTCTGGGCGACCAGCCAGGCCAGCAGGTCGGGCGCCGGCCGATCGAAGGTGAAGACCAGTTCGCCGTGGTCGCGCTCCAGGGCGCGGGCCCGCCTGCGCTTGTCCTTCAGGAAGGCGGCGCTGCGTCCGGCCTGGTAGGCCGCAAAGCCGTTCGACAGATCGGCGGCCATGGCGTGGCGCACCGACAGGGATCCGGCCGCTTCGCGCGTGACCAGCCCGCTGACCCGCATGCGCTCGGCGCCCAGCAGGCCCAGCACCGTCGCCAGTTCGACGCCGGGCTCGGCGACGAGGCCGTGGAAATCGCTCATCGGCGCGCCGAGCGGTTGCAGAAGCGAGCCGCGCCGCTGGAAAGGCAGGAAGCCGACGATGCGTCCGCCGCGCTCGAGCACGGCGATCCGCGCCGCCGGCGCGCAGTCGGCCGCCGTCTCTATATAGCGAAGGTCGAAATAGGGGCTGCCCAGCCAGGGATCGGCGGCGCGCAGGGCGTCCCAGCGCGCGCGCTCGGCGACGCCCAGATCGGCGGCCTCGATGACCCGCGCCTGCAGTGCTCTGTCCACCGCCCCAGCTCCCTCGTCCTTGCGGACAACGCCGGACGATGGAGGCGGCCCCGTCAGTCGCCGTGGAGCGAAAGCCGCACCGGCGCCGACTTGTAGGCCGGCGTACCACTTCGCCGGTCGTGATCCTCCAGCGCTACCAGACCATTGGTTTCCGGATAGTATGCGGCGACGCACCCGCGCGGAATTTTTCTAGCGACAGCCGTAAAGGCGCGCACGACTCGCGTGCCGGTTTCATCGAAGGCGGCGGCCAGATCGATGCTGTCGCCCTCGCGGATTCCGCGTTCGGCCAGGTCGTCGGGATGGACGAAAACGACGTCGCGCCGCCCGAAGACGCCGCGATAGCGGTCGTTCTCGCCGTAGATGGTGGTGTTGTACTGGTCGTGGCTGCGCAGGGTGGTGAGCAGCAGCACCGAGGCGTCGCCGCGGCGGGGATCGTCGAGCCCCGGATGGGTCAGGAAGTTGGCCTTGCCCGAAGGCGTGTTCCACTTGCGCTCGGCGTGGGGCACCGGCAGGCGGAAGCCGCCCGGCTGGCGGACCCGGACGTTGTAGTCGGTGAAGGCGGTCGGAAAGACCTTCTCGATCAGGTCGCGGATGCCGTCGTAGTCGGCGATCAATCCCTCCCAGTCGACGGGGTCCGCCTCGCCCAGCGCCGCGCGGGCGATGCCCGCGACGATGGCGGGTTCGGATCGCAGATGCTCCGAAGCCGGCGGATTGAGCCCGCGCGAGGCGTGGACCATCGACATCGAGTCCTCGACCGTCACCGACTGGCGCACGCCACCCCGGACGTCCATCTCGGTGCGCCCCAGGCAGGGCAGCAGCAACGCCTCGCGACCGACCAGCAGGTGGGTGCGGTTGGGCTTGGTGGCGATGTGAACGGCCAGGTCGACCTTGCGCATGGCCGCGTAGGTGCGCAGGGGATCGGGCGCGGCGACGGCGAAATTGCCGCCCAGGCCGATGAACACCCGGATATCGCCCGCCTCCATGGCCTCGATGGCCTCGACCACGGTGTGGCCGTGGTCGCGCGGCGGCTCGAAGCCGAACACCTGGCCCAGGCTGTCGAGCAGGGCGGCCGAGGGCTTCTCCCAGATGCCGACCGTGCGGTCGCCCTGGACGTTGGAGTGGCCCCGCAACGGGCAGATCCCCGCCCCCGGCCGGCCCATGTTGCCGCGCAGGAGCAGCAGGTTGACCAGCTGCTGCACGGTGCTGGACGAGTTGCGGTGCTGGGTCAGGCCCATGCCGTAGCAGAGGATGACGGCGCTGGACCGCGCATAGATGGCGGCCGCCTCCTCGATCTCGGCGCGCGACAGGCCGCCGACGGCGACGATCTCGTCCCACGACGCCGCATCAAGCTGGGCGACCAGGGCCTCGAAGCCCGCCGTGTGCTCGGCGATGAAGTCGTCGTCGAGGACGGCCGGCTCGTTCGCCGCGCGGGCGGCGCGGTCGAAGGCCAGGACCGCCTTCATCAGCCCCTGCAGCACGGCCGCGTCGCCGCCCACCGACACTTGATAATAGCGCGAGGCGATCGGGGTCGACGACAGGGTCGCCATCTCGACCGGATCCTGCGGCGAGGCGAACCGCTCCAGAGCCCGCTCGACCAGCGGGTTGAAGGCCATGATCGTCGCGCCCCGGCGAGAAGCCTCGCGCAGGGTGGCCATCATCCGCGGGTGATTGGTGCCGGGGTTGTGGCCGAAGCACAGGATCAGGTCGGCGTGGTCGAAATCCTCGAGGCTGACCGAGCCCTTGCCCATGCCCAGCGAGTCCGGCAGGCCCACGCTGGTCGGCTCGTGACACATGTTGGAGCAGTCGGGGAAATTGTTGGTCCCGACCTTGCGGCCCAGCAATTGAAACAGAAACGCCGCTTCATTGCTGGCCCGCCCAGAAGCGTAGAATTCGGCCTGGTGGGGATTGTCCATCGCCCGCAACGCCGCGCCGGCGCGGGCGAAGGCCTCGCTCCATTCGATCGGCAGATAGCGGTCGCCGGCCGGATCATAGGCCATCGGATGGGTCAGGCGGCCCAGGTCCTCGATGGCGTGGTCGCTCCAGGTCAGCATCTCGGCGACGGTGTGGGCGGCGAAGACCTCGGGCGTCGCCCGCTTGGCCGTCGCCTCCCAGGCCACGGCCTTGGCCCCGTTCTCGCAGAACTCGAAGGACGAGGTGTGCTTGGGGTCGGGCCAGGCGCAGCCCGGGCAGTCGAAGCCCTCCGGCTGGTTGGCCCGCATCAGGGTCTTGCCGCCCTCGACCACGGTTTCCTGATCGGCCAGCGCTCCAGCGACGGCCTTCAGCGCGCCCCAACCGCCGGCGGGACCGCCGTAGGGCTTCACGCCGGGAATCTTGGCCCCGGGATTGTGAGAATCGTCGGCCATCACGCTTGCTCCAGCACCGTCTCGACCAGGCGGTCGGGACGGGAAAACACCATGTGGCCGTCGGCGCGGGCCAGGGCCACCAGCGTCAGGCCCGATTCCTCGGCCCGGCGCACGGCCAGATCCGTCGGCGCGGAAACGGCCACGATCATGCCCGCCCCCATGCGCACCGCCTTTTCGACCATTTCGAACGAGCAGCGGCTGGTGACCAGCACGAAGCCCGCCCCCGCGTCGCGCCCCTCGCGCGCCATCGCGCCGGCCAGCTTGTCGAGCGCGTTGTGGCGACCGACATCCTCGCGCAGCGACACGATCCGCCCTTCGGCGTCGCAGAACGCCGCGGCATGGGTCGCGCGGGTGCTGCGCCCGAGAGCCTGGGCCGCCTCCAGATTCGCCAGGGCCGCGGGCACCGCCTGGTGGGCGACGCGGACGCCTTCTCCCGCCTGCGGCAGCGGCCGCATGGCGTCGGCCAGCCGCTGAACGCCGCACAGCCCGCAACTGGAACGGCCTTCCAGGTTGCGCGGCCTGGCCTTGCGGCGGCTCGCGCCCTCGACCAGCCGGATGTCGACGAGGACGCCCAGCGCATCGGGCTTCACCTCGACAGAGAGAATGTCTTCGGCTCGGGCGACGCCCTCGGTCAGGGTGAAACCGCGCGCCAGGTCCTCGACGTCGGCGGGCGTGGCCATCAGCACGGTGTGCGGGCGGCCGTCGAACGAGAGCCCCACCGCGGTCTCGTCCGGCGTCCAGCGGTCGATCGGCGCGGCGCGCCCGGGCGCGCGCCATTCCAGGGCGGGACGAAGGCGAGCGGAAGCATCGGACATGGGCAAAAGACTATCGTTTAGGCGCCAGCGCCGCCATGGCGAAACGGGGACACGGGGTGTGGCCTTCCCGCCACGGCCCCAAACATTGCCAGAAGATATCGACAAACCGGGGTAACGCCGTTTTGTTTCATTTCAAGCAATATAGATTGCCATAATAATTCCGAAGGTTCCCATTATATGTAGGTATACGATCGAACCATACCTTAGTTTATTCAAAGTCGTAATCTGTATATATTTTACAGAACCATCACCTCACAATTGAGAAACAAAAGGTCCCCATCCCTGCCCTCACGGCGGAATTTTATTTCGCCACCATGACCATTGCGGCGACGCTTTGGCGAATACTGGGGACTATGAATGGCTAGAAATACCTATCTTCTGAGCGCTTCCGCGCTCGTCATCGCCATGACCGCGGCGCCCGTGTTGGCGCATGCGCAGACGACTGACGAGCCGGCCGCGGTCGAGGAAGTCGTCGTTACGGGCTCGCGCATCGCGCGCCGTGACTACGTGTCCAACAGCCCGATCATGACGATGGATCAGGGCGCGATCGAAAAGACCGGTTCGGTCACCGTCGACACTCTTCTGAACCAGATGCCGCAGTTCGTGCCGGCCGTGTCGTCGACCTCGAACAACCCGTCGAACGGCGGTCAGGCCAACATCGACCT
>JASGDR010000356.1:0-4799 GCA_047607095.1 Caulobacter sp. | reverse complement strand
GACAAGCTCAGGATGAGGATTTCAGTTCAAGCGCCCCAGTAGCCTTCATCCTGAGCTTGTCGAAGGACGAGGGCGGTTCCACGAAAGCCGTCGCGTGATCGCCAGAACAAAAGTCGCCGCCCTGATCTCGGGCCGGGGCTCCAACATGGAAGCCCTGGTCCGCGCCGCCCAGGATCCGGCCTGTCCGTTCGAGATCGCCCTGGTGCTGGCCAACAAGGCCGACGCCGGGGGGCTGGCGACCGCCCGGGCGGCCGGGATCGAGGCGCTGTGCGTCGAGAGCAAGCCGTTCGGCAAGGACCGCGAGGCCCACGAGCGCGCGGTCGACGCGGCCCTGCGCGAGCGCGGGATCGAGGTGATCGCCCTGGCCGGCTACATGCGGATCCTGACGCCCTTCCTGGTCGACGCCTGGGAAGGCCGGATGCTGAACATCCACCCGTCCCTGCTGCCCAACTATCCGGGCCTGGACACCCACGCCCGCGCCATCGCGGCCGGAGAGGCCGAGGCCGGCTGCACGGTGCACCTGGTCACGGCCGGCGTGGACGAAGGCCCGATCCTGGGCCAGGCCCGGGTGGCGATCCTGCCCGGCGACGACGGCCATGCGCTGGCGGCGCGGGTGCTGGTCGAGGAGCACAAGCTCTATCCGGCGGTGCTGGCGGCGTTCGTGCGGGGGCTTTAGCGCTCCCCCAGCTCTCGCCTTCCATTTCTTTGCCTTCCTCGCCCTTGTGGCGAGGACCCATGTGTCCGCCTGCCCAGTTTCTTCAGGACGGGCGCTGACCGCCCAGTTCCATCCTCCAATTTTTGAGAACGCTCCACCATGGATCCTCGCCACAAGGGCGAGGAAAGCGGTTGAGGGCTAAGCGAGACGAAAACACCGGCTTTTCTGCTGGCCTTCTTTTTCGCCTTCGATCCACGCTCCCTGCATGCACAGCGAAGAGCGCTACATCGCCGTCTACATCATGGCCAGCGGGCGGCTTGAGACGCTCTACATCGGCGCGACCGGGTATCTGAATCGGCGGGCTTGGGAACACCGGGAGGGGCTGATCCCCGGCTTCACCAAGAAGTACGGTCTGAAGAAGCTGGTCTGGTACGAGCCTCATGAAGACATGGCGACTGCGTTCCAGCGGGAACGATCGCTGAAGCGATGGCCTCGGCAGTGGAAGATCAACCTGATCGAGCGGAAGAATCCGTTCTGGGAGGATCTCTATCCGGGATTGGCATAGCCCCCTCGCCCCCGCGGACACCAAGTTCGCCTTCCTCGCCCTTGTGGCGAGGATCCATGTTCGAGCGATCTCAGACATCGACTGTTGAAGCTCGACGGCCGGCGCTGGTCCTGAATTTTCTGAGCAGGCGGACGCATGGATCCTCGCCACAAGGGCGAGGAAGGCGTTGAAAGGCGGCGGCTAAGTTCCAGCCAACAAACAAAAAGGCCGGCGGGTCGCCCCGCCGGCCTTTTCATTGCCTAAAGCCCGGAAGCCTTAGCCGACGATGTCGGCGTCGGTGAAGAACTGGGCGATTTCGATGCCGGCGTTCTCGAGGCTGTCCGAACCGTGGACCGAGTTTTCGCCGATCGACAGGGCGAACAGCTTGCGGATGGTGCCTTCGGCGGCGTTGTCCGGGTTCGTGGCGCCCATGACTTCACGGTACTTGGCCACGGCGCCTTCGCCTTCCAGCACCTGCACGACGACCGGCTCGGCGGTCATCTGGGCGACGAGTTCGCCGTAGAACGGACGCTCGGCGTGGACTTCGTAGAACTTCTTGGCTTGCGCTTCGGTCAGGTGGACGCGGCGCTGAGCGACGATGCGCAGACCGGCTTCCTCGATCACGGCGTTGATCTTGCCGGTGATGTTGCGGCGGGTCGCGTCGGGCTTGATGATCGAGAAGGTACGTTCGGTCATTCCGAAAATCTCACAGAGAAAGTTTGTGAATTGGGAGGTTGCGGGCTTATAGCCGGGCGCCTCCTCCCCGCCAACCCCGCGTTCCCAACATGCTTCAGATCAACGACCTGACTTTCGACGCTTGGGGACGCCGGTTCTTCGACAAGGCCACCGTCAGCCTGCCGCCGGGCGCCAAGGTCGGCCTGATCGGGCGCAACGGCGTGGGCAAGTCGACCCTGTTCAAGCTGATCCTCGGGCACCTGACCGCCGGCGCCGACGAGATCAGCCTGCCCAGGAACGCCCGCATCGGCTCGGTGGACCAGGAACACCCGGCCACGCCCGTCACCCTGCTCGACACCGTGCTGGAGGCCGACGAGGAGCGCCACGCCCTGACGACCCGGCTGGAAACGGCCGATCCGGAGGAGATGGGCGAGATCTGGGCCCGGCTGATCGAGATCGACGCCGATTCCGCCCCGGCCCGGGCCTCGGAAATCCTGGCGGGCCTCGGCTTCACCCAGGACGACCTGGCCCGGCCGATGAGCGAGTTCTCGGGCGGCTGGCGCATGCGCGTGGCCCTGGCGGCGGCGCTGTTCGCCGAGCCCGACATGCTGCTGCTCGACGAGCCGACCAACTATCTCGACCTGGAAGGCGCCCTCTGGCTCGAGGCGCGCCTGAAGAAGTACCCGCACACCGCCCTGATCGTCAGCCACGACCGCGAGCTGCTCAACAACAGCTGCACGCACATGCTGCACCTGGCCGGCGGCAAGCTGGAGCTCTATGTCGGCGGCTACGACGACTTCGAGAAGCGCCGCGCCGAGAAGGCCCGCCTGCAACTGTCGGCCAAGGCCAAGCAGGACGCCGAGCGCGCCCACCTGCAATCGTTCATCGACCGCTTCAAGGCCAAGGCCTCGAAGGCCGCCCAGGCCCAGTCGCGGATGAAGCGCCTGGCCAAGATGGAGCCGGTGGCCACGACGATCGAGGAGCGCGTCGCGCCCTTCACCCTGCCCTCGCCGCCCAAGCCGCTGGCCCCGCCGCTGATCCGGCTGGAAAAGGCCAATGTGGGCTACGAGGCCGGCCGCGCGATCCTGAAGAACCTGAACCTGCGCATGGATCTCGACGACCGCATCGGCCTGCTGGGCGTCAACGGCGCGGGCAAGTCGACCTTCGCCAAGATGATCGCCGGCGCGCTGGACATCCAGACCGGCGAGCTGCACCGCGACAAGAAGATGAAGGTCGGCTGGTTCCACCAGCACCAGATCGAGGCGATGGATCCCAACGACACCCCGCTGGAGATCATCCGCCGGGCCATGCCCGAGGCCAGCGAATCCTCGCGCCGCTCGCGCCTGGCGCAGTTCGGCCTGGGCTTCGAAAAGCAGGACACCACGGTGGCCAACCTGTCGGGCGGCGAGCGCGCCCGCCTGCTGCTGAACCTCGTGGCCATGGACGCCCCGCACGTCCTGATCCTCGACGAACCGACCAACCACCTCGACATCGACAGCCGCCGGGCCCTGCTAGACGCGCTGAACGAGTACGAGGGCGCGGTGCTGCTGATCACCCACGACCGCTCGCTGATGGAGCTGGTCGCCGACCGCCTGTGGCTGGCGGCCGACGGCAAGGTCGCGCCCTTCGACGGCGACATGGACGACTACGCCAAGTTCGTGCTCGAGCGCGCCAAGCAGGCGGTGAAGCCGACCCAGGTCGCCCGCGAGCCGGCCAAGGCCGAAGCCGCCTCCCCCGCCGCGCCGAAGAAGGTCGCCGTCGAGCCGCTGCGCCGCAAGGTCGAGGCGGCCGAGCAGGTGATGAACCGCAAGACCCGGGACCTGGCCGAGCTGGAAGCCCAGCTGGCCGACCCGCAGCTCTATGTGAAGACGCCCGCCAAGGTTCCCGAGCTCGAAAAGCGCCGCGACAACGCCAAGGCCAAGCTCGAAGAGGCCGAGGCCGCCTGGATGGAGCTTGCCGAGCAGCTGGCGGACGCCGAAGGCTGAGCCGCTGTTCGCGGTAAACGTCGATAAACCAAGAGATTTAGCCGTTCCGACAGACCTCGGCGCGTAAATCTGCGGCCCATGACCGCAGCCCTCGCCAGCCGTAACCACGTCGTCGCCAATCCCGAAGGACTGTCGGCCGGCTGCGTGCTGGAGGCCTTCGCGACCTGGCTCGACCAGCGCCTGGCCGAGGCCACGCGGCTCGAGATGGACCTGGCCTTCCGCGACCGTCCGTTCGACGTCGAGATCGGCCGCGTCCCGGCCCTGGTCGGCTGGGAGCACCGCTATCTCGCCCCCGGCGCCGAGGCGCCCAAGGGCCGGATGTGGACCGTCTATCGCCTGCACGACCAGACCGGCCGCCCCAGCGAACTGGCGACCGCCCGGGCCGGCGCCGACAAGCTGGAAGACCTGACGCCGCTGCTGGGCGAGCTGGGCTATCTGGGCGTGTTCGACGGCCAGGCGGCGATGTTCCCCGGCCTGGGCAAGCGCTAGCCGCGCTTCAGTTTGGTGAAGCCGGCCCGCTTCAGGGCCTTTTCTATACCGGGCCAGCTAGGCTCCTTCGGCCGCTGCATCGCATCCAGGTGCATGTTCCTCACGCTGGTCCAGCAGCGCACGCCTTCCTCCATTTCCTGACGAAAGCCGGCCAGCTCCTCGGCCGGCGCGTCGTGAGCGACGCTCTCGACATCGCGCAGGGTTCTCTGGATCAGGCCGATGTTCTGCTCGCAGGCGGCGATGAGGCCGCGATAGGCCGCATCGAGCTTGGGGTTGTGGGCGGTTCGACGCAGACGGCGGCGCGGCGGCTTGGACTTGGGCATGGAATTTCTCCGCTTTCATAGGAATGGACCGCCCGCAGCGGCCCCCTCAGTCGCTCCGCGACAGCTCCCCCAGAGGGGGAGCATCTGAGCGTCAGGATCCTCCCCCTCTGGGGGAGGTGGCCCGGAGG
>JASGDR010000355.1:0-14252 GCA_047607095.1 Caulobacter sp. | reverse complement strand
GGTCCACCATGTCAAGCGTCTCGCGGACGTTGTGGTCGGTGATCAGGATGCCGATGCCGCGGTTCTTCAGATAGTTCACGACCTCGCGGATGTCGGAGATGGCCAGCGGGTCGATGCCGGCGAAGGGCTCGTCGAGCAGCATGAACGACGGCTCGCTGGCCAGGGCCCGGGCGATTTCCACGCGGCGGCGCTCGCCGCCCGACAGGGCGACGGCCGGCGACTTGCGGATGTGGGTGATGCGCAGCTCCTCGAGGATGCCGGTCACCGTCTCGCGGGCCTTGCGGGCGTTCTTCTCGCGCATCTCGACCACGGCCATGACGTTCTGCTCGACCGTCATGCCGCGGAAGATCGAGGCTTCCTGCGGCAGGTAGCCGACGCCGAGGCGCGCGCGCTGGAACATCGGCTGGGCCGTGATGTCCTCGCCGTCGAGATAGATCGAGCCGTAGTCGGCGGCGATCAGGCCCGTGACCATGTAGAAGGTGGTGGTCTTGCCCGCGCCGTTGGGGCCGAGCAGGCCGACGACCTCGCCGCGCTTCAGGCGCAGCGAGACGTTCTTGACCACGGCCCGGTCGCCGAAGGTCTTGCCGACGCCGTCGACATAGAGACCGTCCTCGGTCGCGCCGCCCGCCAGGGTTTGGAACTGCATATACGGCCTCAGGGCTTGGCGGCGGGCTTCTTGGAGTCGTCGGAAGAGCTGGGATAGACGACCGCGCGCACGCGGTTCTTCTTGCCCGCGCCCTTGACGCTGGACTCCATGCGCACGTCGTTGGTCTTGGTGTTGACCACCATGCGGTCGCCGCGGGCCACGTCCTGGCCCTGCACGGCCACCACGTTGCCGGTCACCACGATGGTGTCGCTGGAATAGTCGTAGGTCGCCCGGTCGCCGCGCACCACCTGCTTGGGGGTGACGTAGAAGACCTCGCCCTCGGCCTCGACGCGGTCGACGTTGCCGCAGCCGTTGCCGCCGCCGCCCGGCTTCTTCTGGTTATAGAGGGTCATCTTGGCGGCGCGCAGGCGCGAGGTCTCCTGCAGCACCTCGACGGCGCCGCGGAAGATGGTCTTGCACTGGCTGGAGATGGTCTCCTGCTCGTCGGCCGAGATGTCGACCGGCGCGCTGGAGCTGTTCTGCGCCATGGCCGGGCCGGCCATCAGGCCGCCCAGGAGGCTCGCGGCGACGCCAGCGACCGCCATTGCTCGTTTCATCGACCTCGCCCTCATCTGTCGCATCGTCCTTTGGTCCCGTCAGTTGCCGTCGCCGTCGACGCGATCGAGGCGCGTACGGACTCCACCGCGGAAAACGATGCGGTCGCCCTTGTCATATACGGAATAAGCGTTGGATTTCACCTGTCCTGTCGGACCTTCGCCCTGAAGGACGGATTCACCGGTGATCACGCCGGTCTTGGTGTCGACGAAAGCCTCGTCCGACGCGAAGCGGTAGCCGCCCCCGTCGTCCATGCGCACGTCGCCGCGCAGCACGAGCTTGAGGTTGTCCTCGCGGTAGACGCCGCTGTTGGCCGTCACCCGGCTGGGCTTGGGTTCGTCGATGCCCAGCGTCAGGGTCGGATCGTCCAGCAGCACGCGCTTGAGGTCGGCGTCGTCGCGGATCGCCGAGCGGGCGGTGATCATGAAGGCGCGCCCGTCGTTCGACTGGCCGTAGAAGCGCGGGTTGAGCATGCGGATCTGGGCCTGGGGCTTTTCCGGCGCGCGCTCGGCGGCGGTCACCGTCAGCCAGATCACCTGGCCGGCGGCCGAGCCGATCAGGGCCAGGATGGCGATCGGCAGGGCGCCGCGGGCGGCCCGGACCAGGCGCGAGCGCCGGCGCCAGCGCCGCAGATCGCGCTTGAAGCCGCTCCTCATCGCCACGTCCGTCACCGCCCGGATCTCCTCTAAGCGTGCGCGAAGATGTCGACGTCTTCCCAACCGGCCAGGTCGAGCGCGGCGCGGTGGGGCAGATAGTCGAAGGCCGCCTGGGCCAGGGCCATGCGGCCCTCGCGCACCAGCATGGCGTTCAAACGCTCGCGCAGGCCATGCAGGTGCAGAACGTCCGAGGCCGCGTAGGCCACCTGCTCGGGGCTCAGCGAATCGGCGCCCCAGTCGGAGCTCTGCTGGGCCTTGGACAGTTCCACGCCCATCAGTTCGCGCGTCACGTCCTTGAGGCCGTGGCGGTCGGTGTAGGTGCGGGCGAGCTTGGAAGCGATCTTGGTGCAGTACACAGGCGCCGTCATGACGCCCAGATGCAGCAGGAACATGGCGATGTCGAAGCGGCCGAAGTGGAAGAGCTTCAGCACGGCCGGGTCGGCCAGCAGCTTCTTCAGGTTCGGCGCGTGATAGGTCGAGCGGTCCAGGCGCACCACGTGCGCGTCGCCGTCGCCGGCCGACAGCTGCACCACGCACAGCGGATCGCGCCCGAGGCGCAGGCCCATGGTTTCCGAATCGATGGCGATCGCGCTCGCCCCGGCGAAAACGCCGTCGGGCAGGTCGCCTTCATGAACAAAGCTGGCCAAGTGTCTTTCGTCTCCACGCGTCGGCGTCGTCGCGAACGGCGCCGCTCCGACGCCTTATAGTGGGACGTCGGCGATGCACGCCAGATGAACCGAATATCTATTGCATGGAAAGCTTGGCGCCACCCGCTCTTCGCCTTGCGAGAGGGGTGGTGCCCAGGAGAGGACTCGAACCTCCACGACCTTTCGGTCACTGGCACCTGAAGCCAGCGCGTCTACCAATTCCGCCACCTGGGCCCGCGGCGCAACCCGTTGGGCCGCTGCGAGGCCGGGACGTTTATGCAAAGGTTCTGACCGCGTCAATCGCATTTCTCACTTTTCTTGCGAACATCCCCAGGCTCGTCTAATCCCCCCTTCATCGCAGCGACGAGGAATGAAGATGCAGGGTCTGGTCACGGTGTTCGGCGGCTCGGGCTTCGTAGGAAGCCAGGTGGTGCGCGCCCTCGCCAAGGCGGGCTATCGCGTACGCGTGGCCGTGCGTCAGCCCAATCTGGCCTACCGCATGCGCATGCTGGGCGATGTCGGCCAGATCGAGGTCTTCCAGGCCAATGTGCGCAACGAGGCCTCGGTGGCCCGGGCCCTGGAAGGGGCCGAAGCGGCCGTGAACCTGGTGGGCGTGCTCTGGGAGAGCGGCCGCCAGCAGTTCCAGTCGCTGCACGCCATGGGCGCCAAGATCGTGGCCGAGCAGGCCGCCGCCGCGGGCGTCAAGCGCCTGGTGCAGGTCTCGGCCATCGGCGCGAACGCCGAATCGGACAGCAAGTACGCCCGCACCAAGGGCGAGGGCGAAGCGGCCGTCCGCGCCGCCTTCCCGACCGCCACGATCGTGCGCCCGTCGATCGTGTTCGGCCCCGAGGACAAGTTCTTCAACAAGTTCGGCCAGATGGCCGCGCTCGCCCCGGCCCTGCCGCTGGTCGGCGGCGGCCAGACCAAGTTCCAGCCGGTGTTCGTCGGCGACGTCGCCGCGGCCATCGCCAAGATCGTCGCCACGCCGGGCGCCGAGGGCCAGACCTTCGAGCTGGGCGGCCCGACCGTCTACAGCTTCAAGGAACTGCTGCAGTTCGTGCTGACCGAGACCGGCCGCGCCCGCGTGCTGGCGCCCTTGCCCTGGCCGATCGCCGGCCTGGTGGGCAAGCTGGGCGACATCCAGGCCTCGATCCTGCCGCTGGCCCCGCCGATCACCACCGACCAGGTGGCCCTGCTGAAGGCCGGCGACAACGTCGTCGCGCCGGGCGCCAAGGGCCTGGCCGACCTGGGCGTGATCCCCACCGCCGTCGAGGCCGTGGTTCCCTCCTACCTCTACCGCTACCGCAAGGGCGGCCAGTACGCCCCGACCCCGGCCGGCGCGTTCTGATCGATGGCGACGCGGCGGACATGGATCATCCTGTCCGTCGCGGCCGCCGTCGTCCTACCGTCCCTGTGGCTGGCGCACGTCGGCCGGACGAGTCGAGCACAGGTCGATACGCTGCGAGCCGCCGGCTATGGCGAGATCACGACCCGAACGACCCGGACCTCTCCCTGCGCGTTCGGCGAGACGGCCAGCGCCTTCCTGGCCCAAGGCGGCCGCCCGGAAGCCAAGGGTTATCTCTGCACCCCGTTGGTCGGGGCCACACGGGTTCTCATCTCGCCGTCGGCTCCGATCGACTGGGATTGAGTTGAAGCCTTACGGCGAAACGAAAAACCCCGCGCCGATCGCTCGGCGCGGGGTTTTCTTGTCGGCGAATGCCTTCGAAGCGGATCAGCGCGGGAAGTAGATGAACGCCAGGCCGGCGATGCCGGCGGCGATGCGCCACCACGCGAAGGGCGCGAAGCCGCGCTTGCCGATGAAGTCGATCATGTACTTCACGACAACCAGGCCCGACAGGAACGACACCACGAAGCCGATGGCGATGATGCCAAACTGGCTGGCGTCGATGTCCTTGTAGCTCTTGATCAGGTCCAGGCCGAAGGCGCCGACCATGATCGGGATGGCCATGAAGAACGAGAACTCGGCCGCGGCCTTGCGGTCGACGCCCAGCAGCATCGAGCCGACGATGGTCGAGCCCGAGCGCGACACGCCCGGCAGCAGCGACAGGCACTGGAACAGGCCGATGAAGAAGGCGGTCTTGAGGGACAGCTTCATGCCGTCGTGCTCGCGGGCCGGCGGGGCCTTCTTGTCGACGATCAGCAGCAGGATCCCGCCGATGATCAGCGAGACGCAGATCACCTGCGGCAGGAAGGGGTTCTCGAAGAAGTGCTTGATGACGCCGTGCAGGGCCAGGCCCGCGGCGAAGGCCGGAATGCAGCCGACGATGACGCTCAGCGCGAAGCGGCGCGCCTCCGGCTTGGTCGGCAGGCCCACGACCACCGCCCACAGGCGACGGAAGTAGAGCGCGACCACCGCCAGCACAGCCCCCAGCTGGATCAGCACGACGAAGGTGTCCCAGGGCGTGGCCGGCAGGCTCATGGCCTTGGCCGCCAGCAGCAGGTGCCCGGTCGACGAGACGGGAATGAACTCCGTCAGGCCCTCGATCAGGCCCAGCACGATCGCGATCAGCCAATCCGGCATGTCATTCCCTTGTGAAACAAGCTCTTGCGAGCGGAAACGGGCGTGCGCCCTGCACGGTAAAAAAAGGGTTTATCCATAAAGTAGACCATTTAAGGGCATAGATGCGAGTCGATCGCAATGACCATGGCGTCATCACGGATATATTTGTCCCAATATTTGACCACCGCATTCTTATTGCCCGGGAGAGTCCGTATGAGGCCCCCGCAAGCAAATTTTTCCCCGGTATCGGGGGCGAGGGAAGCGCATGGCCGAGCGCATGTTGAAATTCACGACCGTCGCGCGCCGCACGCCTGAAAAGCGGGCGGCCGAAGAGCGCAACGGCGACTTTCACGAGATCTACGCCGACTTCATCGACGCCAAGGCGACCGAGCAGGCTTCGCGCTGCTCGCAATGCGGCGTGCCCTACTGCCAGACCCACTGCCCGCTGCACAACAACATCCCCGACTGGCTGCGGATGACCGCCGAGGGCCGGCTGGAGGAAGCCTACGCCCTGTCGCAGGCCACCAACTCCATGCCCGAGGTCTGCGGCCGCATCTGCCCGCAGGACCGCCTCTGCGAAGGCAACTGCGTCATAGAGCAGTCGGGTCACGGCACCGTGACGATCGGCTCGGTCGAACGCTACCTGACCGACAAGGCCTGGGAGAACGGCTGGGTGAAGCCGCTGGTCGCCAAGGCCGACCGCGGCCAGTCGGTCGGCGTCGTCGGCGCCGGCCCGGCCGGCCTGGCCGCCGCCGAAAAGCTGCGCGAGGAAGGCTACGCCGTCACCGTCTACGACCGCCACGACCGCGCCGGCGGCCTGCTGATCTACGGCATCCCCGGCTTCAAGCTGGAAAAGGACGTCGTCGAGCGCCGCACCCAGCGCCTGGCCGACGGCGGCGTGGTGTTCAAGCTCGGCTTCGAGGTCGGCAAGGACGCCAGCCTGGAAGACCTGCGCGCCGAGCACGACGCGGTGCTGATCGCCGTCGGCGTCTACGCCGCGCGCGACCTGACCGTTCCCGGCTCGGGCGACAAGGGCGTGGTGCCCGCGCTCGACTACCTGATCGCCTCGAACAAGAAGACCCTGGGCGACGACGTTCCGGCCTACGACAGCGGCGAGCTGAACGCCGAGGGCAAGGACGTGGTCGTGGTCGGCGGCGGCGACACCGCCATGGACTGCGTGCGCACGGCCATCCGCCAGGGCGCGACCTCGGTCACCTGCCTCTATCGCCGCGACAAGGCCAACATGCCCGGCTCGCTGCGCGAAGTGGCCAACGCCGAGGAAGAAGGCGTCACCTTCGAGTGGCTGGCCGCCCCGCGCGCCCTGTCGGGCGACGCCGACGCGGTGACCGGCGTGCGCGCCATCCGCATGCGCCTGGGCGCTCCGGACGCCTCGGGCCGCCGCAGCCCCGAGGAGATCCCCGGCGGCGACTTCGACCGCCCGGCCCAGCTGGTGGTCAAGGCCCTGGGCTTCGAGCCGGAGAACCTGCCGGAACTGTGGGGCGCGCCCGACCTGAAGACCACGCGCTGGGGCACGGTGAAGGCCGACGTCCGTCACCAGATGACCAATCTCGACGGCGTGTTCGCCGCCGGCGACATCGTTCGCGGCGCCTCGCTGGTGGTGTGGGCGATCAAGGACGGCCGCGACGCCGCCGCCGCCATGCACCGCTACCTGAAGGCCAAGGCGGCCGCGACCCTGATCGCGGCTGAGTAAGAGGAAAGAGACCGGACCATGAGCCAGATCGACCTCTATCTGAAGAACCGCCAGGCCCTCATCGACGGCCACGCCTACGACCCGACCACCGAGCGCGACGCCTGCGGCGTCGGCCTGGTCTGCGCCATCGACGGCCAGCCCCGCCGCGAGGTCGTCGAACTGGCGATCAAGGCCCTGAAGGCCCTGTGGCACCGCGGCGCGGTGGACGCCGACGGCAAGACCGGCGACGGCGCCGGCGTGCTGGTCAGCGTCCCGCAGGACTTCTTCATCGACCAGGTGCGCCGCACCGGCCACGCTCTGCGCCCCGGCCCCATCGCCGTCGGCCAGGTGTTCCTACCGCGCACGGATCTCGGCGCCCAGGAAGCCTGCCGCACGATCGTCGAGGCCGAAGCCCTGCGCTTCGGCTTCTACATCTACGGCTGGCGCCAGGTGCCGGTGAACACCGCCGTCATCGGCGAGAAGGCCAACGCCACTCGTCCGGAAATCGAGCAGATCATGCTGGCCCCGCCGGCGGGCCTGGAAGGCGAGGCGCTGGAACGCGCCCTGTTCCTGTGCCGCAAGCGCATCGAAAAGCGCGTGCACGCCCAGAACATCAGCGACTTCTACATCTGCTCGTTCTCGGCCCGCTCGCTGATCTACAAGGGCATGTTCCTGGCCGAGTCGATCGACGAGTTCTATCCGGACCTGAAGGACGAGCGCTTCGCTGCGGCCGTGGCGATCTTCCACCAGCGCTACTCGACCAACACCTTCCCGCAGTGGCGCCTGGCCCAGCCCTTCCGGATGCTCGCCCACAACGGCGAGATCAACACGATCAAGGGCAACATCAACTGGATGAAGTCCCACGAGATCAAGATGGCGGCCGACGCCTTCGGTGAGTTCGGGGACGACGTGAAGCCGGTGATCCAGCCGGGCGGTTCGGACTCGGCCAGCCTGGACAACACCTTCGAGGTGCTGGTCCGCGCCGGCCGCGACGCGCCGATGGCCAAGGCCCTGCTGGTGCCGGAAGCCAGCAACCCGAACATGAGCGAAGAGCACAAGGCGCTCTATTCCTACTGCAACGCCGTGATGGAGCCCTGGGACGGCCCGGCCGCCCTGTGCGCCACCGACGGCCGCTGGGTCGTGGCCGGCAAGGACCGCTCGGGCCTGCGCCCGCTGCGCGTGGCCTACACCGACGACGGCCTGGTGATCATGGGCTCGGAAGCGGGCATGTGCGGCGTCGAGGAAAGCCGCATCACCCGCAAGCTGGCCATCGCGCCGGGCCGGATGATCGCCATCGACCTGGGCGAGGGCAAGCTCTACGGCGAGGACGAGATCGTCGACGAACTGGCCGGCCGCCACCCCTACACCGAGTGGCTGGGCAACATGGTCGATCTTGAAAAGGAGATCGCGCCGGGTCCGGAGCCGCGCAAGTTCGGCCGCGAGGAGCTGACGCGCCGCCAGGCCGCCGCCGGCTTCAGCCTCGAAGACCTCGAGATGATCCTCGCCCCCATGGTCGAGGACGGCAAGGAGGCCGTCGGCTCGATGGGCGACGACACGCCGCTGGCGGTGCTGTCGGAGAAGTACCGCCCGCTGAGCCACTACTTCCGCCAGAACTTCAGCCAGGTGACCAACCCGCCGATCGACCCCCTGCGGGAGACCGGCGTCATGAGCCTGAAGACCCGCTTCAAGAACCTGGGCAACATCCTGGCCCAGGACGCCGCCCAGGCCGACGTGTACGTGCTGGAAAGCCCGGTGTTGACCACCGGCATGTACATCCGCATCCACGAGCTGCTGGGTGAGAAGAACGTCGCGGTCATCGACTGCACCATGCCGCTGCCGGCCGAAGAAGCCCGCGCCGGCGACGCCCTGCGCGCCAACCTCGACCGCATCCGCGCCGAGGCCGAGGACGCCGTGCTGCGCGGCTGCGGCGCCATCGTCCTGACCGACGAGGCCAGCGACGCCGGCCGCGTCGGCCTGCCGATGATCCTGGCCACCGGCGGCGTGCACGCCCACCTGGTCGGCAAGGGCCTGCGGTCGTACGTCTCGCTGATCGTCCGCTCGGCCGAGTGCCTCGACACGCACTATTTCGCGGTGCTGGTCGGCGTCGGCGCCACGGCGGTCAACGCCTACCTGGCGCAGGAAAGCTTCCAGGACCGCCTGGAGCGCGGCCTGGCCGGCGACCGGACGCTGCGCGACGTCTGCCTGAACTTCAAGGGCGCCATCGAGGGCGGCCTGCTGAAGATCATCTCCAAGATGGGCATCAGCGTCATCTCCTCGTACCGCGGCGGCTACAACTTCGAAGCCGTCGGCCTGTCGCGCGCCCTGGCCGCCGAGTTCTTCCCCGGCATGCCCTCGCGCATCTCGGGCATCGGCCTGGCCGGCATCGAGACCAAGACGGTCGAGCTGCATCGCAAGGCCTGGGAGCAGGCGGCCGTCACCCTGCCGGTCGGCGGCCTCTACAAGTCGCGCCGCTCGGGCGAGGCTCACGCCTTCGAAGCCCGCCTGATGCACACCCTGCAGACGGCGTGCGACACCGGCGACTACGAGCTCTATCGCCGCTGGTCGGCGGGCCTGCGCACCCAGAAGCCGATCCAGCTGCGCGACCTGCTGGACTGGCGCTCGGACCGCAACCCGATCTCGACCGACGACGTCGAGAGCGTCAACGAGATCCGCAAGCGCTTCGTCACCCCGGGCATGAGCCTGGGCGCCCTGAGCCCCGAGGCCCACGGCGCGCTGAACATCGCCATGAACCGCATCGGGGCCAAGTCCGTCTCGGGCGAGGGCGGCGAGGACAGCGCCCGCTACAAGCCCCTGCCCAACGGCGACAACCCCAACAGCGCCATCAAGCAGGTGGCCTCGGGCCGGTTCGGCGTCACCGCCGAATACCTGAACCAGTGCGTCGAACTGGAGATCAAGGTCGCCCAGGGCGCCAAGCCCGGTGAAGGCGGGCAGCTGCCCGGCTTCAAGGTCACGGAGATGATCGCACGTCTGCGTCACTCGACGCCGGGCGTGATGCTGATCAGCCCACCGCCGCACCACGACATCTATTCGATCGAGGACCTGGCCCAGCTCATCTACGACCTGAAGCAGATCAACCCGATCGCCCGCGTCACGGTGAAGCTGGTCGCGGCCACCGGCATCGGCGCCATCGCCGCCGGCGTGGCCAAGGCGAAAGCGGACGTGATCCTGGTCGCCGGCGGCGTCGGCGGCACGGGCGCCTCGCCCCAGACCTCGGTGAAGTACGCCGGCGGTCCGTGGGAGATGGGCCTGTCGGAAGCCAACCAGGTGCTGACGCTGAACAACCTGCGCCACTCCGTCGTCCTGCGGGCCGACGGCGGCATGCGCACGGGCCGCGACATCGTCATCGCCGCCATGATGGGCGCCGAGGAGTTCGGCATCGGCACCGCCTCGCTGGTGGCGATGGGCTGCATCATGGTGCGCCAGTGCCACTCCAACACCTGCCCGGTGGGCGTGTGCACCCAGGACGAGAAGCTGCGCGCCAAGTTCACCGGCACGCCGGACAAGGTCGTCAACCTCTTCACCTTCGTGGCCGAGGAAGTGCGCGAGATCCTGGCCGGTCTGGGCTTCAAGAGCCTGCAGGAAATCGTCGGCCGCACCGACCTGCTGGCGCAGGTTTCGCGCGGCGGCGAGCACCTGGACGACCTCGACCTGAACCCTCTGCTGGTTCGCGCCGATCCCGGCCAGAACAAGCCGTACAACACGGTCGTCGGCCGCAACGCGGTGCCCGACACGCTGGACGCCCAGATCGTCCGCGACGCCGCCCCGCTGCTGGAACGCGGCGAGAAGATGCAGCTGACCTACACGGTCCGCAGCACGGCGCGCACCATCGGCACCCGCACCTCGAGCCACATCGTCCGCAAGTTCGGCATGAAGGGCCTGCCCGCCGGCCACCTGACGGTCCAGCTCAAGGGCTCGGCCGGCCAGAGCCTGGGCGCCTTCGCGGTGCAGGGCCTGCGCATCGAGCTGACCGGCGAGGCCAACGACTATGTCGGCAAGGGCCTGTCGGGCGCGACCATCGTCATCAAGCCGCCGCGCGGCCTGGCGGCGCCGGAGACCAACACCCTGCTCGGCAACACCGTGCTGTTCGGGGCCACCGCGGGCCGGCTGTTCGCGGCCGGCCAGGCCGGCGAGCGCTTCGCCGTCCGCAACTCGGGCGCCACCACGGTGGTCGAGGGCTGCGGCGCCAACGGCTGCGAATACATGACCGGCGGCCAGGTGGTGATCCTGGGCCCGACGGGCGGCAACTTCGGCGCGGGCATGACCGGCGGCATGGCCTTCGTGTTCGACCAGCATGACCGCTTCCAGGCCAACACCAACCCGGAAAGCATCATCGTCCAGCGCCTGGCCTCGCCCTATTGGGAAGGCGTGCTGCGCTCGCTGATCGCCGAGCACGCCCGCGAGACGGACTCGGCCTTCGCCGAGAGCCTGCTGCGCGACTGGGACCGCACCCGCGACCTCTTCTGGCAGGTCTGCCCGAAGGAAATGGTCAGCCGTCTGCCGCAACCGCTGGCGGCCGAGGAAGCCTTGCACGAGCGGGCCTGAGGCCCGCTCCCACCCAGCTCGCCCACGAGATCCGTCGCCTTCTTCCGGGGCGACGGCGGGCGGCGCGCCTCCCAGCCCGCCGCACGACGAGGGGAACGCTCCGGCCCGAGCGTTCCCCTTTGTTGTTTCCGCAGTCCTTTTGCCTCTAGGTTGAACCATCAACCGCGCGAGGAACCGATGGGCTTCAAAACCTGGACCGCCGTCTTCACCCTGAGCGACATCCAGGACCCGCCCGAGGAGATCGAGGTCGCGATCAACGGCTTCATCGGCGCCGAGCTGCAGCGGCGGATCCGACCGCTGCTGGTCGCCAAAGGCTGGGGCTTCGAAGCGGCCACGGCCGAGGATCACGGCTGGCACGCCAGCGCCGCGCTGGACGATGACGGCAAGCGCATCACCGCCAGTCTCGTCACCGGCCCGGAGCTGGAGGCCGCCCCCGACGGCCGCGCTCTGGAAGATCGCTGGCGCGTGGTCATCGGCCTGGACCTGGGCCTGCTGCCCAGGACCAAGACTCGCCGCACCGCCCTGATGACCCGCCTGGCCCGCGACGTCGACGACGCCTGCCGCGCGCTCGGAGCCGTCGACATGGACTGGGAAAACGGCGCGTTGAGCGCCGGCTAGACGGCGACGCTCTTCCGCCTCCGACGGATCGAAAAATGACAATCGAACGCGTGACCACCACCCCTTCCCGACGCGGACTGATCGCCGGCGGCGCGGCGCTGCTGGGCGCGGCGGCCCTGGGCGGCCAGGCCGGCGCCCTGACCGCCCGCCCGCGCCTGCGGGTGATCCTGGACAACGACTTCTCGGGCGATCCCGACGGCCTCTTCCAGCTGGCCCATCACCTGGCCTCGCCCTCGGTGGAGATCCCGCTGATCGTCGGCTCGCACATCCATGTCGGCGACTTCCTCGACGGCTCGACCACCCAGGCCGACAACGCCGTCGCCCAGGTGCGGGCGATCTACGAGCGCATGAAGCTGGCCCGCACCCCGCCGGTGATCGCCGGCCGCAACGCCGCGCCACCCGCGGGCGCGAAACCCGAAGCGACCCCCGCGGCCAGGGCGATCATCGCCGAGGCGATGCGCGAGGACACCAAGCTGCCGCTGTTCTACGCCGCCGGGGCCGGGCTCACCGACCTGGCCGAAGCCCTGCGGCTGGAGCCGCGCATCGCCTCGCGCCTGAAGCTGGTCTGGATCGGCGGCCACGAGCATGACGACCTTGCGCCCGGCGCGCCGCCGCGCAAGGACGCCGAGTACAACGCCACCATCGATCTGGCGGCCGTGCAGACGGTGTTCAACGACTCCGCCATCGAGATCTGGCAGATCCCGCGCAACGTCTACCGCCAGCTGATGATCAGCCACGCCGAGCTCGAGGCGGGCCTGAAGCCGGCCGGCGCGCTGGGAGCCTATCTGCTCGAGCGGCTGGAGCCCCTCGCCGCGAACACCCGGGTGAACCTGGGCGAGACCTACATCCTCGGCGACAGTCCGCTGGTCACCCTGACGGCGCTGCAATCGTCGTTCGAGCCCGACAGCGCCTCCAGCGCCTATGTGGTGCGGCCCACGCCGCGGGTGGTCGCGCGGGCCCGGTACGAGGCCGCCCCGAACGGCCGGCCGATGCGGGTCTACACGACCATCGACACCCGCCTGACCTTCGCCGACATGTTCGCCAAGTTCGCCCTGGCGGGGCGCTAGTCCGGTTCGAACGCGGTGTCGGCCCAGCACCAGGGCAGCGCCATCGGCTCGCCGCCCGCCTGCTCCAGGACCTCCAGCAGCCGATTGGCGGCGGCGAGGTCGGCATAGCCCGTCAGCGGCCGGCCCAGACGCGGCTCCAGCGCCGAGGTCCACCGGTCGACGTGGTTGCAGGCCCGCACCAGATTGCTGAGCAGACGGTAGGACGAGGCCAGGACGCCGTCGGCCGCGCGAGCCTCGGCCAGGCGCGAGCGCGCCTCGGCCAGCTGGGCGTGGAAATAGCCGACCCGGTCGACGCCCTCGCCCGGCAGCCGGCCAAGACCGCCCGCCGCGGCCGGATAGACCAGCGGCGCCGAAAGCCGCCAGCGAGCGAAGAAGGCCGGATCCAGTCCACGTCCCTCGGCCTGGCGGCGAGCCAGCTCCGCCGCCAGGGCGCCGGCCTGCTGGCGCAGGGAGACGACCTCGGGATAGAGCGCCCGCTCCAGATCGCGGACCTCCGAACGCCGTCGCCACCAGACGCAGGCGACGCCCGTGACGGCGATCGCGACGACGATCGGCAGGGTCTGGAGCAGGGTCATGCGGTCGGCCTCCTGTCGCCGGGTCCACCGATATAGGTGCTAGACGACGTCCCGCCCCACATAGCGCGCCCGGGGACGGATCAGGCGACCGGTCTTCGACTGCTCCAGCGCATGGGCCAGCCACCCCGCCGTGCGGCCGACGGCGAACAGGGCGAAGGGGGCGTCGTCGGGCAGCTTCAACGTTCGCGCCAGGGCGACCAGGGCGAAGTCGATATTGGCCGCCTGGCCGGTGGCGGCGACCACCGCCGCGTGCAGCACGGCCATGTCGGGCGCCGGATCGAAGGCCGCCAGCAGGGCCGCCGCGCGCGGGTCGCCGTCGGGATAGAGCGGATGGCCGAAGCCCGGCAACGGCGCGCCCTGGTCCAGGCGCACCGCGACGGCGCGCCCGGCGCCTTCACGCCTGGCCTCGTTGGCCAGGGCCTCGACCCGGGCGGCCATGCCGCCGTGCAGCGGTCCCGACAGCGCCGACAGCCCGGCCAGCGCCGAAGCCGCCAGCGAGGCCCCGGTCGAGGCCGCCACCCGGGCGGCGAAGGTCGAGGCGTTCAATTCGTGGTCGGCCAGCAGCACCAGCGCCCGCCGCACCAGGTCGCCGCCGGCCGCGTCGAGCCCCCAGGCGGCCGCCAGACGCTGGTGGATCAAGCCGTCGCCCCGCTCGCCCGCGACGGCGTCGGCGGCGAGGTCGAGCAGGCCGGCCGCCTCCTGGGCCAGCATCAG